>SPCK01000204.1 GCA_004525355.1 Spirochaetales bacterium | reverse complement strand
GGCAACGCCAAGGGCCGCCGCATGGTTGAAGTCCTTTTGGTTGTCGAACATGCCGATCATGAGGCCGTTGGTAATGACCACCCGGGGCGCCAGCGAATGACTCTTGAACAGTCCGAGCGGGTGGCCGCTCTCGATGACCAGAGTCATATCCCGATCCAGTATCTCGAGGTATTTCTTGATGAGCCGGTACTGCATCCAGTTCTGGCAAACCTGGCCGGTCTCTCCGTAGGTTACCAACTCATAGGGATACAGGGCGATATCAAAGTCGAGGTTGTTGTCGATCATGACCTGGAAAGCCTTGCCTTCCAGGCAGGCGCCCGCATACCGATCGATGGGCTTTCCCACAAGCTGACCGGCGGGCCGGAAACGGTAGCCGTAGATACGGCCGCGGGTGCGCAGTTCGTCCAGGAATTCAGGCGCCAGCACTGCGTGAAATTCTTCCGGAACGTAACGAAGGGCGTTTCGCAGGGCAAGTGCCTCATGCGCCGGGGTAAGATGTGTATCGCGCTTGGGAGCACGCCTGTAGGAAGGATCGAAATCCGGCAGCGGTGGTAAGGCAGCAAGATCTAATCGTATTCTCATCGCGTTTCCGATGGCGGAATTATTCATGAAGGATCTCCTTCTGGCCCGGGTCAGGTAGCTACGGCGTGCGTTCCTCATGCCCGCCATGACGAGCCTATCCGAGGTTGCGTTGTAGTGAAGGTCTATTTCGATCAGGCCATTTTAAAAAGTCGACCTAATGGTAGCATCTCGAGCGAAATCAGTGAAGCCTGAAAATTCTCCGATGCCGGGTTGAGCCGCATGCTCAATGCAGCGTTTTTTCATGGTACAATGAATACTGGTAAGGGAGGTCCTACCGTATATGCGATTCAAACCATGGATACCGCGAGCGGCGTTCAAGATATCGTTGGGTGAACAGAGCCGCCTATTCCTCGTCGTTACCGGGTTGATCGGTTCGGCGTATGCCCGGTTCGTTCTCAAGCTATGTCGAATCAAGCTGGAAGGGCGGGAACGGCTAATCGAGGAATACCGGCTGTCCGTCGCGGACAAGAGCCGGTTCATCATCGCGTACCGGCACCCCGGAGACGCGGACCCGCACCTGGTATACCACATGCTGACCAACCTGCTGCGCTCGGATGCTCCAGCTACCGCGCCTGACGGACGCCCCGGCGCCTGGTATCCGTCCGGAACCGAAGTCCAGCTCTGGGCGAGCCCACTAATCCTCTGGGCTCTAAAGAACGCCGGTATCGTACCCGTTCGCCATGGCGGCGTCGACCGGACGGTCATGGATTTCCTGGTGCAAGGCGTGGCTCACCGAAAGCGGCCCATGGCGATCGCCCCCGAGGGACAGAGCACCTACCATCAAAACTTGCTCCCTGAGCTTGATCCGGGCACCGTACGAATCGCCATGCTGGCAGCCGAGCGCCTGGCGAACGAAGGTACTCCCCTGCCCGTGCGCATCGTCCCTCTTTCAATCGACTATCGTTACGGTCGCACGACCACTCCGACCCATCTCGATCGTTTCATTGCCCGGCTGGAACGCCGGGTCGCCCGGCCCGGCGAATCCCTGCCGGCGCGGAGCGGCGACCGTGAAGCGATACAAGCCCGGCTGATGGCAATCTGGGAACGCCTGGTTTCAGCCACGGAATCCGCGTACGCGCGGGCATGGGGCATCAAATCGGCTCCAGTGGGCGCGAATCTTTGTGAAAGGACGCTGACCCTCATCGACCAATCGATAGCGCGTCTCGAAGGCTTTTACGGTGTGGTTCCCGCCGGGAACCTCAAGGCGCGTATTCTGAACATACGGGCTGAATCATTGCGTCGCGTTTTCTACGAGGCCGGCGAATTGGCCGCCTTCTCATCGCTGGAACAGGGGATGGCAAATCGAGGTTCCGCGGAAGCATATTTTCTGGACCAAGTGTATCTTGTGGCCGGCCTCGGGCAATTCCTTGATCCGGCTTATATCGACGGCGAGTCGTCCTTCGACCGCTTGGTGGAAACGGCGCAGAACCTGTTCGACTACGCCAATCGCCTTGAAGGCATGAATATGGGACACCGGCCGCGACCTTTCCTCAAGGACGCCACCCTGATAGTCGGAAAACCAATAGACGTGGCTCGCGGGCCGGGGGAAAACCGTCGCCAGGCTGCGGATCGCCTCCAGCGAGAGCTGGAAGACGGGCTGAAGACGCTCATCCGCGGCTAGCGGACAGCATGAGCCGAACCGCTGCCGTCCCGGTTTTTCCGGCCTGGCCTGCGCACCTTTGCCGATCTACCCTTCGGTTCCGTCCAGTACCTGCTCGGCCGCGCGAAGTATGGCGCCGTCGGCCACCAGTGCAGTGGCGGACGCTATATCGGGATACATGATGCGATCCACCTCCACCATGGGCACCGCGGACCGCAGGACACGATAGGCGGCCTGGGTCGGCGGCGACAAGCCCTCGCTCGCATCCAGGAGGTCGATTGCCTGGCAGGCAGTCAGCAGCTCCAGGGCCAGCACCGTGCGGGCGTTCTCCAGTATCTGCCGCGCCTTGCGCGCCGCGATCGTCCCCATCGACACGTGGTCTTCCTGATTCGCGCTCGAGGGTATTGAATCGACGCTAGCCGGATGCGCGAGCACCTTGTTTTCGGATACCAAGGAAGCGGCAGTATACTGCATGATCATGAAACCGGAGTTGAGGCCGCCGTCCTTTACCAGGAAAGCGGGAAGGCCGTTCGAAAGAGCCGGGTTCACCAGGCGTTCTATTCGCCGTTCGGATACGCTGGCGAACTCAGCCGCAGCGATTCCAAGGAAGTCCATCGCCAGCGCGACGGGTTGCCCGTGGAAATTGCCGCCGGATATGATGTCACCGCCCGACGGATCCTCGGGATTCAGGAAGATGAGGGGGTTGTCAGTCACGGCGTTTATCTCGCGCGACAGGATGTCGTACACATAGCCTATGGCATCCCGCGAAGCGCCGTGGATCTGCGGAACGCAACGCAGCGCGTAGGCGTCCTGGACGCGATCCTCGCCCTGCCTCGTAGTCAGTCCTGAATTCTCAAGCAGGGAACGGAGATTGGCGGCACACTCGATCTGGCCGTATTGGCCGCGCGCCTCATGGACCCGGGGGTCGTACGCGTCGATGATGCCCTTCAAGGCCTGCATGGTGATGGAGGCGATCACATCCGCGCTCCGTGCCAGTTTCCATGCGTCGAAGGCGGCCAGAGTCCCGATCGCGGTCATGCATTGCGTGCCGTTGATGAGCGCAAGCCCTTCCTTGGCGGCCAGCGAAACAGCCGCGAGTCCCGCCAGCTTGAGAGCCTCCGCCGAAGGCATGGTCCTGCCACGATAACGGCATTCGCCCATGCCGCACAGCGCAAGCGCCATGTGCGAAAGGGGAGCGAGGTCGCCCGACGCTCCCAGCGATCCCTTTTCGGGCACCACCGGGATTACGCCGGAATTTAGCAGGTCGACGAGGGCTTGTACCGTCGACGGCCTGGCACCCGAATGGCCGACGGCCAGCGCATTGGCCCGTAGGAACATCATCGCCCGAACCACCTCGTCGGGCAAAGGATCGCCCACGCCTACGGCATGACTCATGATCAGATTCCGCTGAAGCGTGGCGTTGCTTTCTTGACTGATGACGACGTCGCAGAATTTCCCGAAACCGGTGGTGATACCGTAGCGGATGAGCTCATCCTGCACGCAGCGATCCACAACTTCGCGGGTATTCTCCATGCGCGCCACCGCGTCCGTTGACAGTTCGGCGGCAGCCCCGTAGCGGGCCACGAGTACGACATCCTTGACGGTAGCCTCGCGGCCTTCTATCAGAACCGTTTCCATGGATACACCTTTCCTGAACCGCGTTTGGACATGTGCCTTGAATCTGCCACGATCCGCGGAAATCTTTTTCGGCGGAGTATATCACGGGTCCGGAGCCGCGCGCGAGCCGATATCCCCATTCAATGCTATAGGCCCAGAAGACTCAGCGAGGCCTTCCAGAAAGCATCGTCATCCATCCTTCCCTCAAGCCTGGCTTTCACGAAAGCCTTGAGCTCCGGCGAGAAGGCCTCCCAATACTGCTCCTGCCAGTTCGGCATGGAATCCCACAGCTCTTTCTGCTTCGACGGTAGCATGGCACCCAGCGAGAAATCAAGAAATTCCTGGAGCATCACGGCGATAGCTTCGGGCGGCAGGCCCGGAACGTCCTCTGTCCGCGCGGAGCCTTCAGAGGCAACGCCACCCGGCGCTCCGTGCTCGGGAACGAAATGTCGCAGCAAGGCCTCGATATCGTCTTCCGTGGCATCCGGAGCGTTCTCGCGGATGAGGTTCTCCACGAACCCGCGTACCGTATTGCGAATGCTGTCCATGCTCGCCGCCAATCCGTCGTTGACCGAGGCAGCCATGTGATCCGCCAGCGCTCCAGGGTTGAGTCCGCCCAACTCGGCATACCTGCCGCGATCGCTATTACGCCTCTCGCAAGCCTTGGCTATGACAGCGAGCTCCGCCTGGTCGGCACGATTGAGAATGTAGTCCAGAACGCTTTCCAGCTCTACCCTACCCATGGATCGATACTACACCGAGGAGGCTTCAAGAGGACAGAGGTGACACCGGTCGCAGGTGCCGTCTTCTGTTCCGGTAGCTGGTATAATTAAGGCTTTTTTACTACGATAGTTATTGACGGTCGGAGGTGAACAGGCTCCTGACAATCTGCCTTCGTAGTCTGCCAGCAG
>SPCK01000407.1 GCA_004525355.1 Spirochaetales bacterium | reverse complement strand
GCTTTGCCGGACGGTCTTGCGTCAATCGACCACGCGGACATTGATGCCCTCCCTGAGTGCAGGATCGGGCCTGTCGATGACGACTTCACCCTCTCCAAGCCCTTCAGTGATCTCTCGTCCTTCCTCCGTGGACACCCCGACGCGCACCACACGGATGGCTGCCAGGCCACCCGCCGTGACGAAGGCCCGTGCCTCCTTGCCGTTCATATCGATAAGAGCACTTTCAGGGATGACGATTATCCGCCTGCCCGGACCTGTGATAACGGTCACCCGAGCGAACATTCCCGGTTTAAGCCGGCCTTGTGGATCGCGAAGGGCGATTTTTACAGCGAACGATGCAGATTGGGCGTCCGCAACAGGCGAAACAGCGTCGACCAGACCCTGGAACGAGGCCGAGGCTCCGTCTACTTCGATCGTGGCTGGCATCCCTTTGGCGATTCCAAGAGCATCGGATTCCCGCACCGGAGCAACCGCGAAGAGCGATCCAACGTCCATGAGCGTCAGAATCTTGTCCCCTCGCTTCAATCGCTCACCTTCCTCGATGTAGCGCGCTCCCACGACGCAGGTGCCAGGGGCACGGACGGTCAGCTCAGAAAGCGCCAGGTTTGCGGAAGCCAGTTCCTTCCGCGCCGCGTCGAGACGCGCATCCGCGGCAGCCAACTCGGCCTTGAAGGCCGCGACCGACAACTCGATACAGGCTTGATTCCGATCCACCGGATCGCTCGGGACCGTGATGCCGGCGGCCTGCAAGTCAGAGTCCCGAAGTCCGATATAGCGAATTTCCAAGTCCCGCTCCATAAGGACTATTCGTTCCCGTACCGATTCGAGGGCAAAACGGGTCGACCGAATGGCCTCGTCAGCGATGGCGCCAGCGAGATACAGCGTCTCCCGGTCGGCCTGCTTCCGCTCCTCCTCGGAGAGTTCTCGTCGGGCCTGGGCCATTTCAAGTTCGGCCTTCCCGATTCCAAGCAGCCTGCTTTCAGCGACCCTGCGTCCTTCCGCCAGGCGCGCTCGTGCGATATCCTGCGCCGCCTTAGCCTGTGCTACTCCATTCTCAGCCATTCCCACGGCCAGCTCTATCTGTGGATTGGCCAATCGTGCCACGATCTCGCCCGGATGAACCGTGTCGCCTTCCTTTCGCGGCGATGATCGGAGAATGCCGTCCTGTGCGGCGGAAAGATCGATCTTCTTCAGGAAGGACAGCGTCCCAAAGCTGGCCACTTCATCGGCGATCTGAACAGCCCGGGCGACGACCACTCGGACAGCGATAGATTCCGGCAACGTCGCCGCTTCGGCGCGCGCGCAAGAAATCGCGAACGGCAGTACCGCACACAGTGCGAGAACGGCATCCGACACGGGAATCCCGAAAATACTCCGTTGACGCACGGTACTCATTTAAAAAACCTCCTGTACAGATGAAACCTGCGGATCAAGCGGGAATAGCCGCGCGAGGGCTCCCGCTTCAAGGTCAAGGATGCGCTCCAGGTCGCGCTCCATACCGATGAGCGCCGCAGCTGCATCAATCAAGTCCAGAGCCTTCGAGGTGACTTCAAGATCGGCCGCGGCAAGTTCCGATCGCAGGCTCTTTCCGAGCTCGACGTTGAGCACCGCCAATGAACGCTTTCGCCTTGCCAGGGCCAAGGTAGATCCGGCGAGACTCCAATGGGTAGCGACGAGCCTGTAGCGTTCAATCGCCGCGCCAGCGGATCGCTTGATCTGGACGACGGCGTCGCGGTACCGCTGCTGTTCAAAGCGGTACGCCAAGGCGGCGGAGGCAGCCGTTACTGCACCCGCGGGATCGGGTACGGGTTCGGCCCGGTAATCAGTACGCGCGGTTGTCACCGAATCCCCTTCGCGCCCGTACGTTCCTCCCAGGGTTCCTCGCAGGAACGGCGATTCGAAGGAAACGCTGAGCCCTACGTTCCATTGATAGCGCGTCAATGGAAACTCGGCCCCATTCAATGATCCGCTGGCATAGATTCCGATCGTTGGAAGCCAGGCTCGCGCTGCAACCCGGGCTTCGACGCGTCTGCGCTCCACGGATAGGCGCGCGATTTCCAATTGAGGCGAACGCTCCACGGCTAGCTTCGTGAACGATCCTTCGTCAATCGAAAGTGGCGGCCGCGTCGCGTCAAGACGCTCCGTAAGTTCGGGAAGCGCATCCAGCCCGAGAGCAAAGGCAAGGGCCCGCTCGACCTCCCGGAGATCGAGCCTGGATCCCTCGGTCTCCAGCTCGAGGCCGGCGAGATTGATGTCAGCGTCGAGCAGCTCATCCGCCGTGCGTAGACCGAGCCCTGCCTCGGTATCCATGATCGTGCGCTCTTCCCTGGCCGCTGCCAGCAAAGAACGGCGGATAGCCAGGCGCTCGCGGGCGGCGAGCACTTCCCGATAGGAAATGATCGCCGCGTCGCCGACCGCAGCTTCATTCCGGTCAAGTTCGCTTCGCGCCAACCGCAATTCAGCTGCCTCGAGGTTCCGCCCCGAGACTGCCCGGCCACCGTCCCAGATCGGTTGATCCAGCCGGACGCTGACCGTTTTTCCGAAGGAATCGGGGCTGTACGCCGAAATGCGTTCATCCTGTCCGGCGTCGATGCCGAGCCGAGGCAGAAATGCCCGGAAGCCGAG
>SPCK01000060.1 GCA_004525355.1 Spirochaetales bacterium | reverse complement strand
GTTGCCGTCTTGACGTATGGCCAGGGGTCGTATCGAAGGACCAGTTCAGCGCTACCTGAACGGATACGGATTTCAGTCGGCGCAGACTCCTTCATGGTCGCCATGCGCTCGGGCTGTCCATCCTGGTCGCCATCGTATACCCACGAGACCAGCGTGCCAGAACGATAAAGTGAAGTGGCTTCAGGAATGCCATCGCCGCTATCGTCGCAGGTAACGAGTCCGGTATAGGTCGAAAATCCAGAAATAAAACGATCCCGTGCCACGGTATCAGGCAAGAGAGCATACAGACTGCGCAGGTCAGCCGCGTCGGGGGCAATATTTCCCGAGAACAACTCGTCGGTCGCTTTATTTACATCTATAAGGCCATAGCTGAAGGCCAGCACCGTTGAGTTCGGGCTCAAGCGATTGGCAGAGCGGTATTCTCGCACCAGCAGACGGGCTTCCTCAGCGTCGGGCGCATAGGGGGCCAGGGCGATCAGTAAATCGGGATCCATCTCTTTCAGGCCGGGCAGCACGACGAATGCCTTCCTGACGAGAGCCGAGTCTTCAATGTCGGCGGGATCCGGAGCACCATACAACAGCCAGGACAGCAGGGGGCGCGGGTCGGAAGGGAAGCGTCGCATCGATTCCATTACAGCGGCGCGAGAGCCGGCCCGGTCTCCGAGCGCGCGCTTGGCCAGCGATTCAAGGTACAGCGGTTCGGCATCCCGAGGCATCCCGGCAAGGAAGCGCAGCGCTTGGCCAGACCTGCCGGTCCTGACCAGGATACCGGCCAGCAACAACTCGGCATCGGTACGGTCATACAGGCTGAACGCATCCGAAGAAAGCGCGGAGGACAAGAAGCGCTCTACGAGAACTCCGGGCTCGCCATCTCCCTGCGCCAGGAGCGCCCTCAGGTAAGCGGCGTCGCTGTTGGAAGGTGCCAAGGACAGGACTTCATCGAGCAATTCCACGGCGGCGGCCCGATAGCCCAGGCTCAAGGCGCTTCGCGCTCCCTCTACGAGAGGGCGTACACTGGTGTCGCTCCACTCGCGCGTTTCCTGCGCGCCCGGCGATGCCAGCATGCACAGGCCCAGGATAGCGGCGACAACGAGGCTATGTCCGGGCGTGCTCCTCCCCGGTAAAACCAAACATGGTCTTGATATCATCATCGAGTAGAGTCTCCTTCTGCATGAGCTCTTCTGCGAGCCGCACGAGCTGGTCCCGATGCATAGTCAGGATATCGAATGCGGCGTTTTTCGCCTCATCCAATATATCGGCAACGGCGCGGTCAATCCGCTTGGCCGTTTCCTCGGAATAATCTTTGTGACGCGCGATTTCCTTGCCGAGAAAGATGGGGGTTTCCTCCTGCCCATACGCGATGGGACCGAGTTCAGGCGCCATGCCCCATTCGCAGGCCATCTTGTGGGCGAGATCGGTAGCCTGCTTGATATCCTGCGTCGTCCCCGTAGTGGTCTCGCCGTAAATTATGCTCTCGGCGGCCCAGCCGCCATACGCGATGACGATGCGCGCGCGTATCCAGGAGCGAACCCGCGAATATGCGTCCTGGGCGGGCAGGGACATGGCCAAACCCAGCGCGCGGCCCCGGGGAACGATGGTTACCTTGTGCAAGGGATCTGCCTTGGGCAGATAGTAGTGCAGCAGGGCGTGGCCAGCCTCGTGATAGGCGGTGGCCTGCTTCTCCTCCTCGGAAATCACCAGGGACGAGCGGGCTATGCCCATGATGATCTTGTCCCGCGCGTCCTCGAAGTCGCTCATCTCGACGGTAGCCCTACCTTTGCGAATGGCGAACAGCGTGGCCTCGTTTACCATGTTGGCCAGATCCGCCCCGCTCATTCCCGGCGTAGCCCTGCCAAGGCGCTTGGCGTCCACAGTCTCGGACACCGGAACCTTGACCATATGTATCTTGAGTATGTCCTCGCGTTCCTTGATGTCGGGCATGGCGACCACTACCTGCCGGTCGAAGCGGCCAGGCCGCAGTATGGCCGGGTCGAGTACGTCCGGGCGGTTGGTCGCGGCAAGGATGATGACGCCGTCTTTGGTGTCGAAACCGTCCATCTCCACGAGCATCTGGTTGAGCGTCTGTTCGCGCTCGTCATGTCCACCGCCGTAGCCGGCGCCGCGGGTACGGCCCACCGCATCCAGTTCGTCAATGAATATGATGCAGGGTGCGCTCTTGCGGCCCTGCTCGAAAAGGTCGCGTACGCGACTTGCTCCGACGCCCACGAACATTTCGACGAAATCCGAACCGGACATATGGAAAAAGGGCACGTCGGCCTCACCGGCAACGGCCTTGGCAAGCAGGGTCTTGCCAGTGCCCGGCATACCGACCAGAAGCACTCCCTTTGGAATGCGAGCGCCCATTTTTATGAATTTCTGAGGGTTCTTCAGGTAGTCGACCACCTCGGACAACTCATACTTGGCCTCGACCTGTCCCGCCACGTCCGCGAAGGTCAGCTTCTTGCTGCTTTCCTGGTACCGCTTGGCCTTGCTCTTGCCGAACGAGAACGCCTTGTTGTTGCCCTGCATCTGGCGCAGGACCATCCAAAGGATGAAAAATCCGAAGAACCACGGGAACAGTTCCAGCAGGACGCGCAAGGGGCTCATGCCAGACTCGATGCCCTCGATGCGAACGCCGCTTTCGCGGAGCCTGTCCAGCAGGTTCTGATCGGAATATGGAATAAGCGTGGTAAATTCCTGGGTCTCGCCGGACTTCCCCTTGAGCGTTCCGTTGATGACCGATTGGTCGACGATTCGCACCGCCTCGACATTCCCCTCTTCCAGATGGGCAAGGAAAACCGAGTACGGAATGTTCGATTTGGCGCCTTGTCCGCTGTCCATGAAGAAAAGGGCGAACGAGGCGGCGATCAGGCCCGTGAAAATGATGAGGGATATCCTCGAACCCCGGGACGGTCCCGAATCGGGCTTCCTGGGAAGTTTGTTATTGTTATCGTCGAGCTGCATCGTTTTCGGCGACTCCTTTCATTTCTAGTGTCAAGAATCCAGGGGCTTGCGTTCCGACCAGGAGGTCGTTTCGGCGAAATCTGTCCCGGGCGCCCGTGAAGGACCCAAGCACCGCGACGATGCCCTTTGCATCTTCCAGTATCGGCACTGATTTTCGCTGATCGACCCGAACCCGAAGTTCCGAAAGCAATCTATCGATATTTTTCCTGCCTCCAGACGTCTGTATCGCGTCGCCGGGGCGCCGGGAACGCACGACCAGTGGCCAAGAAAATGCGTCCATTCGCAAATGACCGGATTCCTCGCGACAGTATAGCCTACACGAGCGGGCCTTGCCTATTCTGAACATGCCCGGACCGTGCGCAATCAAGGAAAATCCGTTGAAATCGTGACCTGCCGGTCGCGCTTCGGAACGCTCGCGGACTCCTACCTCGCCATTCTCGAGGATGAACGTCAGACCGGAGCCCTCGGCCAGGCACCGGGTTTGCCCGGTACTCTCCATTCGGAGCGCCTGCAAAGCGGCTGCCCGCACCAATCGCCACGACACCCGTGCATCGGCGCGTTCCGTTTCGGCAAGCGCTTTGTCCGCGAGGAGGAACAATGCGCGTTCGCGGACTGCTTGGGGTGCTTCACGGAACAAGTCGATCGGGACTCCGTGGGGACCGAGAAGTTCCTTCGCGTACCCGGCTAGAGCTGTTTCGTCATCGTGGGCCTTCCATGCGCCCGCATCGAGAGCCTCCGCAAAACCGGGGAAGATTCGCGCAACGACCGGTACCAGCTCGCGCCTGACGAGATTGCGTAGATAGTCGGCGCCTTCGTTCGTCGAGTCGATCCGATATGGCTGGCCGCGCAAGTCCAGCCAGGAGAGAAGCTCCCCGCGATCTATCCGCAGGAAGGGACGACCGATTTTTCCGAGTTCTTCAGGGATTCCAGCAAGTCCCGCCGCGCCCGAGCCGGAAAAAAACCGCATGATCCGGGTTTCGCGGACATCGTCGGCGTGGTGGGCTGTCAGGATCGCCTTGAGCCCGAGCCCGGACCGTACTTCTTCAAGCATGCGGTAGCGGAAACGGCGGGCTGCCGCTTCAACGCCACCGGCCATTGAAGCTTCCGCCTCCAATTCGCCTCGCCCGGCTTGGCGTACCGCGAGCGACGCGCCCAGCCGAAGACAGAAACCCTCCACGAAGGATCGTTCCGCCGCGATCTCCTCAACGCTTCGCAGGGCGTGATCGATCCAGCAAGCGTATACCGGGCGTCGGGGGCCGTTCAATTCCGACAGGGCAAGCAGCAGGGCCGTTGAATCGGGTCCGCCTGAAAACGCAACCAGCACATCATCGCCTCCGAGGCAATGCACCTCGAGGTAGTCCTTCAACGCATCCACTGGTCGCGCGAGCCTGGACATGATGCCTCCGGTAACAATGTGTCGACAAAACTGGTTGCTTTGCCGACTCCGTTCGTAATTGCCCGCATTTTCTTCGATATCGTGCGCAATTGCAATATGAATGCAGCCTTCTCGCCAACAACAGGAATGGCCGCCCTCGCGGACGGCCATTCAATACATGCAGAGTAATGGTCGCTGTATCGGTTGCTGTTTACTTCGTTTCGGTTCCGGGGGCTTCGGCGTCTGTTTCGGCACCCTCTTCGGCGGCGACTTCGACGACCTCTTCTTCCACAACGACCTCAGCCTTGGCATACTTGACCAGCGCGACAACTTGATCGGGCGAGCTGAGTATCTTGACAGACGGTCCATGGACAATGTCCCGTACGTGCACCGAATGATTGGCCTGAAGATTGGTCACATCGACCTCGAACTTCTCGGGCATATCCTTGGGGAAACACTCTACTTCGATTTCGTGGACAGGATTCTCGAGAATGCCGCCCTCGCGGACGCCCAGGGGCACGCCAATGAGGTGTATGGAAACCTTGGCGCGCATCTCGACATTGAGATCCACTTCAAAGAAATCGACGTGCTTGACCACGCCGCGCAGCCAGTCCAGCTGGCGATCCTTGATCAGGCAATCGTAGGAATCCTTGCCAACGACAAGCTTTACAATGGTGCTCTCGGAAACGCCTTTCGTTCCTTTTGCGAATTCCAGGGCGTCTAGGGTGACGGGCACGCACCTGCCCTGGCGGTTATAGACAACCGCCGGGATCTTACCCTCGCGGCGGAGGGCGTGTAGGGCGCCCTTGTTGGAGACGGCGCGAGCGCCGGCGTTCAGAACATGCTGGCTCATGGATATTCTCTCCTCGCTCTTGGCGGTTGATATGCACTGGGACGGCAGGATTCGAACCTGCGAATGGCGGCACCAAAAACCGCTGACTTACCGCTTGTCGACGTCCCACTGGGGCCACGTAAAAAACAGACACGCGGCGCGTAGTTTATATCCCAAAAGGGACCAGCGTGTCACGGGGTATACGATGAATTTTCGTTCAGGGTTTTAGGGAACGCTTCAGGTGGCCACAGGTTCGTCTAAATCATCCCCTTTTTCATAGGCCGCCACGATGGCGTCCTGTAGTTTCCCCCTGAAATCGGGGCTTATGGGATGGGCTATATCCTTGTACTCGCCCGTCTTTGTCTTCCTGCTTGGCATGGCGATGAACACGCCCGTCTTTCCTTCAATTATCTTCACATTATGAATGACGAAGCAATCATCGAAGGTGACGGTCACATACGCCTTTAACTTGCCCTCACTCGTTACCCTGCGGATACGGATGTCGGTGATATCCATGCGGAGCTTCTCCTTGCCAATCGTTGTACGGGCAATGAATATTCTAAACCGACTCCGGTAGGCGCGCAAGCGGAAAGGCCCTTTGCGCTGTATACCCGGCCTGAATAATGGCTGAGACGCACGAATCCGCGCGCTGCGAATCCATAAAGATCCCAAAAAGAGCACTTCCGGAACCGCTCATGGCGGAAAAGTCCGCTCCACCTGCGTCAAGCAGCTCAAGAATATGCCCCAATGAGGGGTACAGAGGTACCAAAACCGGCGAAAAGTCATTCAGGAATGGCCACTTCCGCGGAGGCAGGCCATGGAATGCCCGTTCAGCCACCAGCAATCCGTCCTCCATCTCCCCTGGCGATCGTCCATAAGGAGTTTGTCGAGACCCGTCAAGCGTCTTGTAGGCCAGCGCGGTCGACACCGGAAAGCCTGGATTCACGATGACAATGGTGTAATCAGTCCTCGGTTCAAGCGTTTGCAGACGCTCTCCGCGGCCCCGTACCAGGGCGCAGGTATCGCCCAGGAAAAAAGGCACGTCCGAACCGATGGCGGCACCCGCGGCGGCGAGTTCACCGTCCTCCAGTCGACCGGGAATCAGGACAGACAGGGCGCGCAGCACCGCGGCGGCGTCACTCGAGCCGCCTCCAAGCCCCGCGCCGGAGGGAATCGACTTGACAGCCCGGATACTGATTCCTGGCGGCTTCATTCCGGCGGCCGCGATGATTCCCAGGAACAACTCCGCTGCCCGGTACATCGTATTGCTCCGAGTGGGGCAGCCACAGTCACAATCCAGGTCGATACCGTCGCCATCGGTCAATTGTACGCTGACGGTATCCGCTAGTGAAACGGCCTGGAAGATGCTGAAAATATCATGAAAACCATCGGATCGTTGCGGTCCTATGGCAAGGTGCAGGTTGATCTTGGCGGGAGCTGTCATCACGATACGGTCGGCCATGGCGCCAGTATAGCAGAGTAGGCAATCTTTCGTCAAAAATGACGGTTTTAACGTACGAATATAGTTGACATACCATCGAACTCTCTTTTAGATTTCAGCGTACGATAGCCAGATTGGCCTAGATGACCGAGCACTGTTTTATATGCTTGGCCAAAAGCACAGGGAGGATCCGACATGGACCCGATACGGGAAACGGCTTTGCCGAACTACTCGTTGGAGCTGACGCTCATGGGCGTCGGTGAGCACGTCCAAGCTCCCGATGCTCCCTTCGTTCGTTTCAACGACTACGAGGACGATTACGAAGACGACTTCGAGGAAGAGGACGACTTCGACAGCCTTTCGGATGAGGATGACGACTTTGACGACGAGGACGACGGCTTCGGTGACGAGGACGACGATTTCGAAGACGAAGACGATGATTTCGAAGAGGGTGGAGACGATTATGACTACGAGGATGATATAGACTACAACGACTTCGACGAATAACCGTTATTGCCACAAATGAAACGGCCTCCCCGTTTCGGGAGCGGCCGTTTTCGTATGTATTACCTGGCTTTGCCTTGTTTCACCACGCGTACCACGGGATAAAATCAGGAAACTTCCGGCTCCCCGGGCGCACCTCCGGAAATCGGGGTAATCCCGGCCTCGAACCAGAGCTTTTCCAGTTCATAAAAGCTCCTGGCTCCGGAGCTCATGATGTGCACCACGAAATCACCGACATCCACGAGGCACCATTCCTCGTCATCAGCCAAATGGGGACGTCTGAGCGCCGACATCCCAAGCTCGCCAAGCTGATCATCAAGATGGCGAAGCAGCCCCCGCATATGCGCGGTGCTGGTGGCAGTCGTAACGATGAAGTAGTCCGTCCAGGACGATATCCCGGACAAATCCATCACCAGGGTAGCTCCGCCATTGTGATCGGCCAGCGCCTTGGCGCACGCCAGAACATCATCACGAATTTCAGTCGACACAGTACCTCCCGTTGAAATCCTTGCCCAATATGATCACGAAATCGGCAGGCGCCGAAGAACCGACGCCTATAGCACCGTCCTGGACGACTCCGCACCGGATGACGTTGGCCACCATCGCCGCCGCGTTGGCCTCGCCGTAACGATCGAGGACGCTCGTCTTCTCGATGTCCTGACTGGACGCGTTGCCCACGGACACCACCTCGTAGCCGAAGCTCTCGAAAATCTCCGCAGTTTTCTGGGCGAGCCCCCTCGAGGCTGTCCCGTTGAGTATTTCCAGGGTGAACACCTTGTCCTCTACCGCTGTCGCCTCCGCGTTGAGCAACGCGTTGAGGGTCTGCTTTACGATATCCTTGACCAGCTGGCCGTCCCACGCCGGAAAAAGAAGCGTCGTGCCTTCCACGTTCCGGTACGTTCCCGTCAGTCGCTGGAGAACCGCTCGATCCATGTCCATTCGGGCGAATTCCTCGAGCAGCCGCTTCAGGGATTCCGGTTTCAGGTCGGTATGCATGCGTTTGGCGATAGCCTCGAACACCTTGGCGTTCAGGATGTAATCGGAGCGTTCTCCGACGCGGCGCAGGAGAGCTTGGAAGATCGTCTGTCTCCTCGCCACATTCTCGGATTCCAGTCGTTCCTCATCCTGGTACAGCGCATACAGACCCATCTTCTCGCCGTCGAGCGTTACGGAACCCGAGGGCAGGACGGCACGACGATCTTCGACAATCGTGTCGATCCTGTTTGGAAGGAAGATCGTCAAGCCATCCATGATATCGACAAGGTCCCGGAACCCGGCCATGTCGATGACGATGTAGTGATCCAGGTTGGTTCCGGCCAGCGTACTCACCTCGTCCAGAAAGGGACCGGGATCGCCCGTCCTGTATAACGCGTCGATGCGATCCACCCTATTGAGCGACCGCAGTATCAGCCCCGTATCGGAAGGAATATCCAACAGGGCGCCTCGTGCATTGCCCGGATAATACATCAGTATCTGAGTCGTCAGTGGCTTGCCGTAATACTCGAGCACCAACGCGGTGTTGATGGGCCTATCTTCCTCTACGGCCTTGCGGATCGGCTCGACTCTCAGGGCGTTCGCCATGAACGCGCCGAACACCACGATCGACAGGACGATGATAACGAGGAAAATAATGCTCTTGTCAACTAGTGCTCTTGCCATGTCCGCAGGTTCTTTCCCGTAAGCGCATTGTACAGGATGAGTGTACCGGGCGCAATCGGCCACCCGTTCTCCGTGATATAGTCCAGGGTCAGGGCCGCCACGTCGGCCGCGAGTCGCTCCAAGCCTCCCGGTCCGTCGTACTGCCCGCGTTCGATCCGCTCGCGCGTCTCATCGCGCCATCTCCCCCTACCCGGCTCGATCTTGTCCGCGACGTAGAGTACCAGTCCCAACGGCCCCAGCCCCGGCTTGCCCGTCGTATGCCAGGCAATGGCTTCCAGCACGGCCGGGTCTCCCACGATCCCTTTTTCAGCGAGAAAAACCGCCGCCGCCGGCCCATGGCGAAAACGGCGCTCGGCGTACAGGTACGTCGGAAGTTCCATTGGATAGCGCTTGTACAGCGCCTCCTGCTCATTCGCAGGCATCTCCTTGCACAAGTCGTGGGCAAGCCCGGCCAAGCGGCC
>SPCK01000361.1 GCA_004525355.1 Spirochaetales bacterium | reverse complement strand
TCGCCTTCCTGTACCTGTTCAGGTTGATCCACACGATCTTCCTCGGGCAGCCCAAACCTTCGCAAGCCACCGTCAAGGAAGCACCGCTGGCGCTGACGATCCCGCAGGGCATCCTGATGGTCGTACTGCTGGCAGTCTCGGCCTTTCCGCGGCTCATGCTGGACCCGATCATGGCAATCGTGGGCAGCTACGGTGGAACGATTCTGAGTTTCCAGGGTTCCACCCTCGTATCGCCCCTGGGCTACTGGGACGGAACGCTGTCGATGATCGTCACCGCGGTGATATTCATCCTCTGCTTTATCTGGATGCTGGCCAATCTGCATAACCCGCAGTCGGTCAAGCAGTTCAACATCGTCTACGCCGCCGAGCGGCCGTACAAGCCCGAAACCACGCATTTCGCATGGAGCTTCTACGCGCCTTACAAGAAGGCCCTGGGCTTCCTGACCAAGGAACGCGGCGAGCGCTTCTGGGCGGCCTTCGGTACGGGGATCAATTCCGTGGGAGGCGCCATACGGCGTATCTACACGGGCAACGGCCAAACTTACGCACTCCACGTGATCCTGTACGTGGTGGCACTTTACCTGTTCATGGGGGTCCTCTGATGGAACCGACTATCATCGTGCGCATAGGCTACGCGTTCATCTCGCTGTTCGTGATAACGAACTACGGCCTCCTGCTCATCGGGTCCATGGCGCGCATCAGCGCCAAGGTCCAGGGGCGCGTGGGCCAGCCGGTGTACCAGCCTTACATCGACATCGTCAAGAGCTCGGCCAAGCGCAACTCGATCAGCCACGGCATCATGTTCTACCTCGGGCCGGTCTTCCGCCTCGCCGGCGGCATCGGCACCTACATGTTCATTCCCGCGGTGTTCGGATCCGTGCTGTTCCGCAACTTCTCAGACTCGGGCGATCTATTGCTGGTTATGTACTTCATTTTCTTTGGCCAGCTTGGCATGGCCCTGGGCGCCGGAGAGGGCGGCCACCCGTACAGCGCCATCGGCGTCAGCCGGGGACTCGCGCAGATGACCGCCTTCGAGGTGCCCTTCGCGCTGTCCGTGATCGCCGTGGCGATCCAGTACGGCACGCTGGACATCACCGCCATCGTGGCGGCCCAGCAGGGTGGCTTCATGCACTGGACGCTGGCCACGAATCCGTTGGCTGTGCTGGCCGCGATCATCGCCTTCCTGGGCATGTCGATGCACAATCCCTTCAGCGTTGTCATAGCGCCGCAGGAGATTCCGATAGGGCCGCCCACCGAGTACCAGAGCAACCTCCTGGGCATGCTCCAGACCAACCGCGCCATCTTCAACGGCGCCAAGCTGGTGCTGTACATGAACCTGTTCTTTGGCGGCGCCACGAACATCGTCGTGATGGTGATCAAGACCTTCCTGATCTACTTCATCAACGTATTCGTCGGGCAGGCCTTCCCACGGCTCCGGGTCGACCAGTCGATCCGGTTCTTCCTCGGCGTGCCTACGCTTATTGGCATCGCCTCGGTCATCATCGCGGCCATCTAGGAGATGCAGTATGAGCGACAATAAATTGAAACCGGCGCCCCTGCCCAACGAGGGACTGCCGCCCGAGGAACGCGGCCTGTTCTGCGACGTCGCCCCCCGGGAATACGAACCCGCCAAGGGCATCGTCGAGGACTTCTACAACTGGGCGCGCTCGGAGAGCCTGTGGATACTGGGCTTCGGCACCGGCTGCGGAGCGATAGAACTACGCCCACTGATGACCAGTCGCTTCGACATGTACCGCTTCGGCATCCAGCCGCGGCCCACGCCCCGGCAATCGTCGGTGTTCGTGATCGGCGGCTACGCCTCGGTCAAGACCCTCAAGCGCATCGTGCGGAGCTACGAACAGATGATGGGCCCCAAGTTCGTCATCGCGTTGGGCTCGTGCACCATCAACGGCGGCATGTACTGGGACAGCTACAACACCATCAAGCGCATCGACCAGTACATCCCCGTGGACACGTACATCACCGGCTGCATGCCGCGCCCAGAGGCGCTGCTGGCCGGCTTCCAGGAACTCAAGAAGATCATCAAGGCCGGCAAGGGCGAAGGCCAGAACGAGTACGCCCGCAACTTCGACTGGTACAAGGCGAACCAGAAGAAGGTCATAAAGAACTGGAACATGCCGGATTACAATTGGTAGGAGGCCGTAGATGAACGAACTGGCGGAAAAGCTGGCCGTGCGCTACGGCGCCCGCGACTGGCACGATCAACGGAAGGACCTGGCGTCGGTCATGGTGGACATCCTCAAGATCAGAGATACCCTGGCCTGGCTGCGCGACGAAGGCGGATATGTCCATCTGTCCTTCGCGACGGCGATCGACAACATCGAGCGCGGTGTCTTCACGCTGACCTATGCCCTGCGCAACCATGAGCGGGGGCACAGCCTGATGGTTCACGCCGAGGTATCCCGCGACAATCCGAGCGTGGACTCCATCCACCTCTTGTGGGGACAGGGCTGGACGTACCAGCGCGAGATGAAGGAGTGGTACGGCATCGATTTCCCCGGCAGCCCCAGGGTCGACGAGGAATTCGTGCTCGAAGGCTGGGACCAGATGCCGATGATGCGCCGTGACTTCGATTCGCTGGCCTACAGCGATGCCACCTATACCGAGAGGCCCGGCCGCGTCACCCACGATCCGGCCGCGCATATGAAAGAGAAACTTTACCCGGAGGCCGCCAAATGAGGCGAGAGAAGATACACGCCGTTCCGCCGGCCGAGCGGGCGACCCCCGACCTGGAATCGGGCAAGTACCTGGTCATGTGGCAGGGCCCGCAGCATCCGGGCATCACCGGAAACATGTCCCTGCGCCTCGTCGCTGAGGGCGATTCGGTTGTCGACTGCGAAACGCACGTGGGCTACCTGCACCGCGGTTTCGAGAAGCTGATGGAAAACCGGCTATGGATGCAGAACTTTCCGCTGGTATGCCGAATCGCGGTGCCCGAGCCGGACTTCAACGAGTACTGCTACGCGGCGGCCCTCGAGGAACTCGCCGGAATCCAGATCCCCGAGAAAGCCGT
>SPCK01000243.1 GCA_004525355.1 Spirochaetales bacterium | reverse complement strand
CCAACCCGTTTTTCCGCAATGCTGAAAGCGGCTGGATGGACCCTATAAAGGAGGATCCCATGGTACTACTGTTGGCGGATACATTCACCGCCGATCTGCCCGGACGCTTGGGAGCGTTCGGTACCGTTTCGCAGGACCTGGGTATGATCGGCGAAGCCGAAGTGCTTGTCGTCCGATCGAAAACCAAGGTCGATAAACCCATGATAGACAATGCGCCCAAGCTCAAGTACATCATTCGTGGCGGCGTGGGCGTTGATACCATCGACGTCGACTACGCGAAGTCCAAGGGCATTGCCGTGGACAACACGCCGGAAGCCTCCAGCGTCGCGGTAGCCGAGCTGGCCTTCGCCATGATGGCGGCCATGCCCGCCAATATCGTTCCCGCGGACAACTCGCTAAAGCAGGGAAAGTGGCTCAAGAAAGACCTGGAGCGCACCGAACTCCTGGGCAAGACGTTGGGACTCGTGGGCATCGGCCGCATCGCGCGAGAAGTCGCGGTCAGGGCCAAAGCCTTCGGCATGCGGGTCATCGCCTACGACAAGTACGTGGACAAGAGCGACACCGCGGAGATGACGAGCCTTGCTCAGGTCTTTGCCCAGTCGGATTACATCTCGCTGCACACGCCGCTGACCGAAGAGACCAAGGGCATGATCAATGCTGCCTCGATCGCCACGATGAAGAAGGGCGTCCGTATCATCAATACCTGCCGCGGACAGGTGGTCGTCGAGGCTGACGTTGCGGCAGCGCTCACTTCCGGGACCCTGGCGGGTTACGCCGCCGACGTGTTCTACACCGAGCCGCCGACAGGATCTCCCCTTCTTACCGCCCCGAACACCCTCCTGGCACCGCACCTGGGCGCCAGCTCCGCCGAGAACCTCAATCGCCTGGGCGACTCCATCGTCAACAGGGTCAAGGCCTACACGGCCAAGCAATAAGGAAAAGGAGACACGACATGAAGCGCGTCATCAATTTCAGCGCAGGTCCCGCGGCGATTCCCCTTGAGGTGCTCGAGCAGGCCAGGGACGAAATGGTCGATTGGAACGGCACCGGATGCTCCGTGATGGAAGTGTCGCACCGTGGCAAGGAATACGACGCCTTGCACCACGAGACGATGGACCTGTTCCGCGAACTGGCAGGAATGGGTTCCGAGTGGAAGGTGCTCTTCACCACCGGCGGCGCCAGCACCCAGTTCCTCATGTTTCCCATGAATATGCTGGGCGCGGGCAGGAGCGCGGATTACATCAATACCGGCAACTGGTCCAAGGCCGCCATCAAGGAAGCCAAGCGATTCGGGAACATAACCATGCCCGCCAACATGGAACTTGAAGGTGGAATCTTCAGGTCCATTCCCAAGCAGGCCGATCTGAAGTTCAACCCCGCCGCCGCGTACGTGCACTACACGAGCAACAACACCATCTTCGGCACCCAATGGCACTACGTCCCCGACGCCAAGGGCAAGCCCCTGGTGTCCGACATGTCCAGCGACATTTTCAGCCGACCCCTCGATTTCTCCGGCCACAGCATGATCTACGCCGGAGCCCAGAAGAATCTGGGGCCGTCGGGCGTAACCGTGGTAGCCATCAAGGAAAGCTTCCTGGCCAAGGCCGAGAGCGACCTGCCCACCATGATGTCTTACAAGGTATTCGCCGACAAGGACTCGATGTTCAATACCCCGCCTTGCTTCTCTATCTATATCCTCAACCTGGTGATGAAGTGGCTCAAGAAAAACGGCGGCCTGGAAGGCATGGGCAAAGTCAACAACGCCAAGCAGACGACACTGTACGGCGCGATAGACGGCTCGAAGGGCTATTATACCTGCCCCGTGGACCGTGACGCCCGCTCGTGGATGAACGTCGTCTTCCGCCTCCCCAGCGTGGATCTCGAGGAGAAGTTCATCAAGGACGCCAAGGTCGCCGGCATCGTCCAGGTAAAGGGCTATCGCACCGTGGGCGGCATCCGCTTCAGCACCTACAATGCCTCCGGCCTCAAGGACATCCAGACGGCAGTCGGTTTCATGGACGATTTCCAGAAGAAGAATCCCGCCTAAACACCGATAGCACGACATGTGCGATACGTAGAATTCGAAGCCGGCCGCGCGGGTACGCGCGGCCGGCTTTTTTATTGCACTCCGTCCGAACCGACCGTTACGGGAACAGTTGCCGCTCCAGCTCCCTGAGGGAACCGCCGGCGTTGAGGACCGAGGCGAGCTTCGCAGAAAATCCGGAAGCGGAAATGCCGGCGGCGAACGCTCTCCCCGCCAATTCGGCCACGTTCCCGAACTCGCCCACCCTCAGCCGTGACCCGGCGAGTCCCCGGACCATGACAGCCGCCTGCGCGTCATCGGCCCTCAGCGCGATCGCTATGGAGGCGACGGTCGTTAAAGCGGCCTCAGCGCGTTCGGGGGCGCCGCGAGAGCCACGCGCCCAGGCAATCACGTCGCGGACGGCCAGCTCGCCCAGGCCGTTTCGGAGCGCGTTGCCGGCCGCAATATAGAACCCGGGGGATTTGTCCCCGGGCGGCCAGTCGTCCGTGCCGATCATTTCCGATACCCGAATCCAGTACGAGGCGTCGTATTCGATGGCCTTCAGGATCGTTTCAGGAGGCACCTTCTTGGCGACGGCCTCCCGCAGGCGAAGCTTGAAAGCGTCCGGGGGAACACCAGCCCGTAAAGCGTTGACGGCTACGGCCAGCACGCCCTCGCGGACGGCCGACAAGGCCCGGCCCTCCACGGAAGCGTAGAGCCAACGATCAAATTCCTTGATGGCCTTGGCAAGCCATCCGGGTCCATACCGTACTGTAGGATCTCCGGGAGACGGGCGCAGCGTGCCCTCTCCTGCCAATCCAGGACGCTGCTCGGACGGACCCAGCCTGTCCATATCGCCACCAGCGGGAGACCCGCCGGACGATCCGGGTCCCTGGGCGATCGCGCTTGACATCCCGACAAGCAGGAAGAGTAGAGCCAATCCCGTTGTCTTGCCGTGGCTACAATCGTCTGCAGTCCGCATGGAGCCTCCTACAGAGAGATGGACGAGACCTTGCCGCCCAGGCCATCGTCCAAGAACACTGGCGCGGAAGGGTCCACGACCCAACGCTCGCCGTCGACGATGAAGTTGTACGAATACGCCCTGCCCTTGCGAAGCGAAACGATAATCTCCCACTGGCCCGTTTCCCGGTTCTGCTTCAAGTCATATCCTTCTGGCGACCAATCAGTGAAATCCGCCGCGAGGGTTACGCTCCGGGCTCCGGGGGCTTCCAGGACGAAGCGAACGGAAACCGTCGAGGATCTCTCGATCGCCCATACCGTGAGGAGAGAGGAAGCGACCGCGACCAGGGCCGCCGCCGCGAGGATCGTCGCGACCCTCGCGGGTCCGCGGGACCAATGCGCGGGCGGGCGATCCGGACGGCCCAAGGCGCGCACGCGGCCCATGATGGCATCCTCGGTAGCCTGTGCCCGTGAAGGATCGCGCCGAAAAAGCTCGATGCTCGGCGACGCCTCGTCCTGATAGGCCTCCTCGTTCAAGAGAGAATCCGCGGCACGCAAATAATCGCCCGCGATATGACGGGCCTCTCTCGCGCGTTCCGCCTTGCTATTCCTGTCAGGATCAAGACGTGAGTCCTTCATAGTGTTACATACCCTTCCCGCGCCGTTTCGGTTGCGCGGCCGCCTCAAGAATCGCCGCCAATTCCTTACGGGCCCTGAACAGCCTCGATTTGACCGCCTCACTGCCTATTCCCAGAGCGGAGGCTACCTCGGATACGCCCAAACCGCCAAAATAGTATAGCTCGACGGGCGCGCGGTAGGCTGGAGACAGCCTGGCGAGCGCGGCCCGGATCTCTTTGACAGCCATGGCCATCAAGGCTTCTCGTTCCGCATCCGATTCCTCGAGCCTGGCGGACTCGGCCACGACGTGCTCCATCGCGACTTTCTCGACCAGGCCGGCCTGGGCGACGCGCGCGCCATAGCGCGTCTTCACCCGGTTGGCCGCTATGGCGAACAGCCATGATCGGAAACTCCGGGACGGGTCATACGAACGGAGGGACTTGAATACACGAATGAAAACGTCCTGTACCGCGTCCTCGGCATCGTCGGCATCCCCGAGCCTGACAGCGCAGAACCGGTACAGCGCCTCGCCGTATCGGACGACCAACTCTCGAAAAGCGTCCGCATCTCCATCCAGGACCCTGCGCGCGACCGCGGCGTCCCCTGTTTCGGTTTCCATGAGT
>SPCK01000120.1 GCA_004525355.1 Spirochaetales bacterium | reverse complement strand
CGGATGATGGTCTCCGCATCGGTGTCCACCGCCTGGATAACTGATTCCACTTTCCGGCGTTTGATCTGTAGTGGTATAAGCTCATTCTTGGCATGGTGGTAGGCGGCACCCAGCTCGCCGTCGGAGCCGAGTTGCAGGTCAAGGTTCTTGAGTGCATCGCCAATCTGCAGGATGGCGTTGTATGCGTCAGTGAAGTCCAAGCGGTTGTCGCGCTTATAGAATTCGCCGTCAAGCAGCACAACCTTGAGTACCTTGTTGATTTCAGACAGGAACGTCTTTTGATAAAACGCCTCGAGGAAACGCAATGCGCGTGCAAAACGAACCGGCGGAGTGTATTCATTCCCGAATTCCGATACATGCGCGAGCCAACTGGGCGGTTTCGGGCCCACCATCGCGATGATATCGCTTTCAAGTTGCTGGATACGCCGCTCCGCCACGAATTTCTGGTATCGTTTGTCGATGCGGTCCTTCCAATAGGATTTGAACAAGGCGAACCAGTCCTCGCCGCCTGAAAACCCTGGGCAGTGCCAGTTGGGATCTTCGTTGGCCAGTTTGAGAAAATGCTCCAGGGGTACGCTCGCATTGAACCCGCGAATGACCGACAAAGCCTTGGAGGCATTCGCCAATTCCCTGCCGACCGCCTCTTCCAGGTTGAATTCCTTGTTTGCGAATTCATTACCCAGATCGAATGCCAATATGGCTTCCATCAACTTTGGAGAAGGCGGATCGAGCGAAAGGAGGATGGCAGCCAGCTCTTCCAGCTGGTCCGCCGCACCGTAGAAGGAAAGTTCATTCTTGCCGGTCTGCGAAGGATGAAACCCGTTGATAAGACGATCGAACAGGAATCCCGACAGCTTCTTCAACGCATGCAGGTTGCGTACGTCCTGGAGCATCAGGTGACGATGATCCTCATCCATCCTGGACAGGGCAGATTCAAAGGCTGCATTGATGGCCAGCCGAACGTCCGAGTCGGTTGCCAGGGCGTTGCGCTCGGCAAAGGTATACGGGTCGGACTCTACCGAGAGCTCCTGATGGGTACGCTCGAACTGAAGGGAGGCGAGAAAGGCAAAAAACTCCGCCCTGTTCTTTTCGAGAGTCTTATCCAGGAGCTCATAGAAGTAGCGCGAAGCGCCGCGAAGCGCCAAAAGTTCTTCGCGAAACGCCTCGAGAAAGACTTTGCGGCGGGTGTCCGAGAGGCCGGGCCCCAGTGATTCCGCCTGGTGCGCCAAGGTGTGCAACAGGCGATCCTTGACCAGATCTTCCTTGCTGGCACCGGTAAACAAGCTGCGTATCGTGATGATGAACCGGAAAAACAGTCCGAACTCCCGGTACACCGTTGAATAGTTGATCCGTTCCTCGCGGATTGGATTGAACGCGTGGAGCGGTTCGTTCGAAACCGACGTGACACGGTTCAGCCTTGACAGGAGGGCAGAGCGCTCTTCCGGAGCCAACTCGAGAACCAGAGTTTCGAAGGCGGATCGTTCGCTCATATACTGTAATCGTACATGGCCGGAGCGCAATTGGCAAGACCGATCAACACGTCAATGAAACCAGGATTTGTTCGCCGCTTTCAGGGTCGGGAAAGTCAAGCCGGAAAGCCACGAGCGAGAACTCGCCCTCCGCCTCGCCATACAACCCGTCTCCGACCAGCGGCAGCCCCATCCACGCGAATTGCGCGCGAATCTGATGCCTGAACCCCCTGGACAGCTCGACCTCTGCATCGATGCGGCCGCCATCGGCGGTGACTGACGAAACGACGGTACAGTAGGTTTCCCTGGTCCAGGCCTTGCCGCTTCCCGCGGCACCTCGCAGCGCTACCGGATCGTCGGCCCGTGCGCACGCAACCCTTCTGCCGCCCGGCCCGAACGGCCGGAAACGGCTCTCGATCGTGACGCCAGCCAGCATGGACGCCAGCGACGTCGCGTCCGATCCGGCCAGCCCCTTCTTCCATCGATCCGCCAAGGATGCCATGGGCGATGCCAGAAGCGGTCGGGATCCCGCGAGTCCGCTCCCGTCAACATCTGTTGTCAAGCGGTATCGCTTTCGGAAACTTCCCCCGGAAGCTGCAACGTCCAGTGCGCGAAACGCGTCGTTATCCAGGGCAAATAGAACCAGCCCCCTCGTATCCCGGTCGAGCCGATGCATCAGTCCACCCTCCCCCGGCTTCCTGCCGCGCACAGCGCACGCTCCCGGTATCTGCGCGAAAAGCCAGTCAGCGAGGTTCGTCTCGGCCGAAACCGGCAACGAGGGCGAAGTATTTCCCGGAGGCGCGCTGTGCATTCCTGCCGGCTTCCAGGCCACCAGGTAGCGATCTGTCCGCGTTATAATGCGCGGTTGGCCGTCATGCGGCGGTTCAGGGACTTCCATACATTTACAGAAGGTTATCTCAAGCGCAAGCCGTGACGCAAGGGCTCAAACAGTGTGTCCGGGGTTCCGATACTCTAGTCATGGACCGCAAACCATTCAGGACTATGGCATCGCCGTCGCGCGTTTACCCTCGAAAACTGGCGACCAGGATAGCCGTACTTACCAGAACGGTGACAGCCAAGGTCTCGCGCACGGGACTCGTGCTTCCGCTTGCGTTGTTCGCAATGGCCGCGTGCATTTTCGGACTGACGCTGTGGTTCATGGAAGGCGACGAAAGCGCGGGTGTATTCGGGCGAATGTTCGACGGCCTTTGGTGGGCCGTCGTGACGCTCGCGACAGTCGGGTACGGCGACAAAGTACCGGCGAGCGACGCCGGCAAGACGGCGGCGATGGCGCTGATGATATCCGGACTTGTCATAACGTCCTTGATTTCCGGTACGGTCGCCTCGCTGTTCGTCGAGCGCAGGATTCGGGAGGGTAAGGGATTGCAGGAGATACGCATAAAGGGGCATGTGCTGATTTGCGGCTGGAACAGGCAGGGCGACTCCATCCTCGACGGCCTTGAGGCGGATGAGCCCGGACTCTCGGTGGTGCTGCTCAACGGCATGGACGGCGAGGGGTTCGACGCCATCAAGGCGGCCCATCCCGGCATCGACCTCCGATTCGTGCGCGGCGATCACACCCAGGAGATCGCGCTCAAGAAAGCGGCCTTGGCCCAGGCTTCCGCGTGTATCCTCATGCCCGATGAAACCGGCGGCAATTCCGACACGAACGCCGACGAGCGCACCATCCTGTCCGCGCTGGCGATACGGGCAATGGCACGCGATGTTCCGGTGCGGGCCGGAGTGCTCAAACCGGAAAGCGAGCAGCATCTGCGTCGCGCCGATATCGACGATATCGTGGTCCACGGCGAGTTTACCGGTTTCCTCCTGTCTTCCGCTGACGAGGGCGGCGGGTTGCCCGGGGCTGCCAGGGAACTCCTCTCCATTTCGTCGCCTTCGCGCCTACGAAAGTCGACGATCCCCGCTATGCTGGTTGGAAAGAACTTCGCGGAGGCATCGGAGTGGTTCATGCGCAACAGGAAATCCGTACTGCTTGGCGTGCTGGTCAGGGAGAAGGCGGTTACGCTTGAAGACATCCTGTCCAACGACTCGGGCGCCATCGACGCGTTCATAAAGAGAAAATTCGAGGAAGCGGCCATAACACTCGGTGACGACGATACCCCCGCCGGCCAGGCCAGGCTGGCCCCGGGTCCTGATTACGTGATAGGCTCGAGCGATGTCGCATTCGTCATTGGCGGGGAGGCCTAGTATGCGAAAGGACGCCGACAAACTGAAAAAGGCCTGTGCAGCGCTGGGACTGGACGATGTCGAGTCCGCTGAACTGGCCGCCATAGGTAGCTATGAACGATTCAGGACCGGCGATACCATCATGCGCGAGGGCGAATCCTCGGATACCATGTACCTGTTCCTCGAAGGTACCGTTGACGTTACCAAGGAATTGACTCTGAAGATTGCCGGGAGAGGTTTCGGACACGCCGAGAAATCGATGACGAGGCTGTCCGCCGGTATCGTCCCCGTTTTCGGTGAGATGTCGCTGTTCGGCGATGAACCCAGAAGCGCTACGGTCAACGCGGTCAACGACTGCGTGCTGTTCGCACTGACTCGCCACGCCTACGAAGGGCTGTGTGAAAGCAACTCGAGACTGGCGCTTTCTTTGACCAAGAAAATAGCTGCGATGCTGAGCGCGAGGGTCCGCAAGGGTAACGAAGACGTTCTCAAGCTGACTACGGCCCTGTCCATCGCGCTCTCTCGCTAATACAGCAGTCGTTGACAGCCGGCCTTTGCGGTCGTCAACAGCCTGCCAAAGGAGCATGATTCCATGCCGCGACCGTATGTATCGTTTTTTGCATGTGCGTTGATTCTCACAATTGGCTCAGCGATTGGCTATGCCCAAATCGTGCCTCCAGCTTCATCGGGCGACTCCTCCATGCCGAGCGTGGCGACGCCGAGCGTGGCGACGCCTCGGGAATTTCGGGGAATCAGCCTGGGAATGAGCATGGACGAAGCCAAGGCTGCCCTGGCAGCAGATGGATTGTTCTTCTACCGTGGAGAACCCGACGTGAGCCTGCTGCCACGGCCCAATGAGAGCATCATCGAGGTAGCTGGGTTGTCATATATTCGCAGGGCCTTTTTCCAGTTCTATGAGGACAAGCTCTTCGTGATGATATTCTCGATCAACGAGTCGAAAATGGATCATTACGCTATTTTCACGGCCATGTCCGGGAAGTATGGCAAGCCGACATCCCTTTCGCCCAGTGAGAGCGTATGGAACGATGGTACAACGCGCCTGTCGGTAGAGCGTCCGTTGGCGGTCAAGTACATAGATGTGGCAACATTCGAGGCAATAAAGGCCGCCGGAGCGGCCGAACGCTCCATGGAAGAAGTGCTCAGGGCCGATTTCCTGGATTCGTTCTAGTTGGCACCAGCCAAGAAGTATCCAAATTCATACACCCCGAGACGGTTTTACTTCTCCATTCCCAGTACTTTGAGTCGATAGCGGAGTCGCCGTTCATTGATGCCCAACTCGCGTGCCGCGGCGCTCTTGTTGTTGTCGTACCGCTCAAGGACACGGGATAGGAAATCCCGTTCGAAAGAGGACATGATCTCGTCGTAGCCACCGATAGGCAGGGCCATGGCGCCATCCTGTTCGGCATCTTCAAGCGGTAGGAAAATATCGGTTTCCGTCAAGTATTCTCCCCTGCAAAGCACCACGCCGCGCTCGATAACGTTCTCAAGCTCACGGACGTTGCCCTGAAAGGGATAGCGCATGATGCGGGCCATGGCCTCGCCGGTTATGCCGCGCACTTTCTTGGTATTCTTCAGGGAGTATTTCTTGATGAAGTATTCGACCAGGTACGGGATATCGCTGCGGTGTTCACGTAACGGCGGGATGGACACAGGAACGACGTTGACGCGGTAGTACAGATCGGCCCGGAATCGACCCAGGCGAACCTCGGCCTCGAGGTCCCGGTTGGTGGCGGCGATTATGCGTACCTTGGCTTCCTTTGGCGCGTTCTCCCCCACCCGCTCATAGGTACCAAACTGAAGGACCCGCAGGAGTTTTACCTGGATACCCGACGGGACTTCGCCGATCTCGTCGATGAACAGGGTCCCGCCGTCCGCCAGAGCGAATCGCCCCGAGCGATCGTTCATCGCGCCAGTGAAGGAACCCTTGACGTGGCCGAACAGTTCGCTCTCGATGAGATTCTCGGAAAGGGCGGCAATGTTGACCGGGATGAATGGCTTGCTCTTGCGCGGCCCGAGAAGGTGTATGGCCCGCGCGATCAGCTCCTTGCCCGTACCGCTTTCTCCTGTGATAAGTACAGTGGAATCGCTGCGGGCAGCCCTCGCGGCCATGGACAGTACTTTTTCCATTTCCGGGCTATGGGACACGATGGTCTGGGCACGACTCTCTCCGAGCGCTTCTATCAAGGCGCGGTTTTCACGAGCCACTTCGTTCTTTTCCATCAGACCCCGGATGAGCTTGCGCAGGTCGTCCGGGGAAAGCGGCTTGCTCAGCGAGCCGTACGCGCCGATTTTCATCAATTCAACGTCCATCGTGATGTCCATGTCGGACAGGAGCAGGACGATCTCGCACGAAGGGCAGGCGGCCTTGACCAGCGAAATGCCGTCAGCCGCGTTGATCGGTACGGCATCGGGGTCGAGGAGTACCAGGTCGATGCGCTCGGCGAGAACCGACGCATCCAGGGAACGGTTTCCCGAATCCACCCGCAACACGCACCCGGGAACGGACTCGACCGCTTCCCGAACGGGTTGGGCCAGGTGCCCGTCGATGAGGGCGAGAATTTCGAAATCGGCTTCTTTGTTCATGAAACGGCGTCCCTCTCGAATTGCAGTTTGTATAGATTGTAATAGATTCCGTGGCGCGCGACGAGGCTTTCGTGATCGCCCGATTCGGCCAGCCGGCCTTCAGAGAGAACGAGTATCCTGTCCGCATGCTTGATCGTTGACAGTCGATGCGCGATGGCTATGGTTGTACGGTCGCGCATCAGCTCGTCCAGCCCGGCCTGAACCAAGCGTTCCGTTTCCGTGTCCACCGAGCTGGTGGCCTCGTCAAGCATGACGATGGCGGGATCATGGGCGACGACGCGCGCGAAGGACAGTAGCTGGCGCTGACCGGATGAGAGCGTGGCTGCGCCCTCTCCCAACGTCTCGTCGTATCCGGCAGGTAGCCGTTCGATGAATTCATGCGCATGCACTGCGTTTGCCGCGCGCACAATGTCCGTGCGACCGAGCCCGAGGCCGAGGTCGATATTCTCCGCTATCGTGCCGGAGAACAGGAACACGTCCTGCATGACCGGGCGTACGCT
>SPCK01000341.1 GCA_004525355.1 Spirochaetales bacterium | reverse complement strand
GTGCGGGTAGCGACGACGCGAGGACGAGCAGGGCGACGGCAAATATCGGTACGGGCTTGTTCATGAAGCACTCCTGGCTATGGGACGATGAAATCGTTGCGTGTCAATTCAACAATACTCGAAGGCCATAGTGCAATACCCATTCCGTAGCGGTATGGCAGCGAGCGTTTCCATCCGAGCTTGGCGCCCGCGGCGGCGGACGAGACGTTGTTTGGCCCCGGCGTAAAGATCGATACGAGGGCATAGACGACGAGGGCGGCCAATTGCGCCATGGCGGGCTCCTGGAATCGGGTTTCAATGTCGGGAGCCAGTATCGCATGATTCCGGTGGGGTCGCCATGCGGGAATCCCGATTCTCGGACGCGTATCGTCCGGCCATTGAACTAAGGGCAGGCTCGGTATATTATTGCGCCGCTTCGGTATATGGCGCCCGTCGTTTTGTCCGAAGCCCGCGCCCTCTGGCTGAGTCAGCCCAATTTCGGCGCGGCACGTCGGTCTGTTTTTCCCCCGCGAGGTTCTCGACATGCGCTCCCTGGGCATCAATATCGGTTCTTCCAGTCTCAAGATGGTTCTGGTGGACGACGAAGCCGTCGTCTGGTCCGCCATCACGCCGCACGAAGGCGATTTTCACGCGGCGGTTCGCGTGCTGATGGCCCGGGGGAATATCCCCGAGGGAACGCCGGTCCTGGTAACCGGCAATGAGGGGCGCTATCTCTTCAATGCGGCGGGTACGCTCGAACCCCTGTGCGTCGAGGCCGCTTTATCGGCGCTTGGGCCGGAAACCGCGGGGGCGAACGCCGTGGTCAGCATGGGCGGCGAAGACCTGGTGGTCTATTCACTGGACGCAGGCGGCAGGATCGTCAACAACTTTTCCGGTAATAAATGCGCTTCCGGTACCGGCGAGTTTCTCAAGCAGCAGCTGGCGCGCATGGATTTGGGGTTGGAGGATATCGCAAAGATTCCCGACTCGGCCCGCATCATGTCATTGTCTACCCGCTGCTCGGTGTTCATGAAGAGCGACTGTACCCATCGCCTCAATAAGCGAGAGGCGACCAAGGACGACATCGTGCTGTCGCTATCCGACGTGATGGCCGTCAAGGTGGTGGATTTCCTCAAGCGCGCCAAGGTGACCGAAGGCAGGGTCGTACTGACCGGCGGCGTCACCCTCAACCGGCACATCCTGCGCTTCATCAGGGACAAGGCGCAGGGCATTGAATTCATCGTACCGGACGTCGCTTCGGTTTTCGAGGCGTACGGGGCCGCGGTATTGGCGGCCAAGGCGGGCTCGCCCCTTCCGGAAACCGAGGAACTCCTCCAGCCCAACCAGGTCCGCTTCGATACCCTAGGCGACCTCAAGCAATGGCGAGGCAAGGTCCGGTCTTTCAGCAAAGGCGAAGGAGAGGTCACTGCCGGCCGGCGCTACGTCCTGGGAGTCGACGGCGGCTCGACGACTACGAAGGCCTGCCTCGTCGATGAAGAGACCGACGACATCGTGGCCAGTCATTACGGCCGTACCCATGGCGACCCGGTCAAGGCTCTCAGGGAATGCCTATCGGCCATCCGGGAAAAGGTACGCGCCGACGTGGGGCCTGACGGTTTGTCCTTGATCGACATTGTCATGACCGCGACGACAGGTTCGTCCCGAGAGATACTCGGCGTATTCCTGGAAACCGGCGGCGTGTACAACGAGATCATCGCGCATGCCATGGGCACTACGTATTTCGATCCGGGCGTGGAGACGATCTTCGAGATAGGCGGCCAGGACGCCAAGTACGTGCTCCTGAAAAACGGCGTGCCCATAGACTACGCCATGAACGAGGCCTGCTCCGCCGGCACGGGAAGTTTTCTGGAAGAATCGGCCTCGGGAGACCTGTCCATACACAACGCGCGTGATATCGGCCCCATCGCCTTGGCCGCGGACGCTCCCCTCAAGTTTGGCGAGCACTGCTCGGCCTTCATCAACTCGGACATACGCAAGGCGGTACAACAGGGTGCGACCAAGGAGAACATCACGGCGGGAATCGTGGTGTCCATCGTTGCGAATTACCTGAACCGCGTAGTCGGTAATCGCACCATTGGCGGCAAGGTATTCCTGCAGGGGGGCGTTGCCAAGAACGAGGCCGTGCCCCTGGCCTTCGCGATGATGCTGGACAAGGAGATCCTGGTGCCGCCCTCTCCCGAGCTGATGGGCTGCTTCGGAGTGGCGCTGCTGGCCAAGCGAAAGCGGGCCGAGGGGCTTCAGGACGAGGTTCAAGTCGACATCGAGGCGCTGTTGGATCGGCAGATAGAATATGAGCGCGTGTTTACCTGTAAATCCTGCGACAATCTCTGCCCGATCCAGGTGCTGAAGGTAAACGGCCACCCGTATATGTTCGGGGGCCGATGCAACAAATACGCGAATTTGCGCAGGTCCGCCAAGGATATCCCGATATTCGACTACGTCGAGGAGCGTAGACGGCTCATGTTCGAGGAGTTCGCCCCGCCCGTCGAGGCGTTCTCCGCGCGTCGCGACTATACCGTCGGGTTGCCGCGGGCTTTCTCGGTACACAGCCTGTATCCCCTGTACTCATGGTTCTTCCACTCCCTGGGTATCCGGACCTTTCTGTCAGATGAAGTAGCGCACGAGGGTGTGGCCCGGGCCGAGAGCACCTATTGCTTTCCCGCCGAGATAGCCCACGGAGCCGTGCAGGATTGCCTGGACAAAGGCGCGGACTATGTACTCTTGCCGCACTTCCGCGACATGCCCAGCTATGAGGCGGACGTTCATGCCAATTTCTGCCCGATTACGCAGGGCCTGCCGTATTATATCGAGAAAGCGTTCCCTGACGTGGATTCGCGGAGGCTCCTTCCCCTGGTAGTCAGCTTCAAGTTCGGGGACAGGAAGGCTCTTGAGCACTTCGAGGAATTCGGCGCGCTCCTGGGGATAGGTCCCGATGAAATCAAGGCGGCCTTCACTATCGCCCTGGGCAAACAGCGGGATTATTTTGCCAGCGCGCGGGTCCTGGGAGAGCGCGCGATGGCCGAAGCTCGGGAAGCCGGCCGGCCGGTCATCGCGGTGCTGGGGCGCCCGTACAACGCCTTTACACCCGAGGCCAACATGGGCATCCCGCGCAAGTTCACCACGCGGGGCTATTCGGTCATCCCCTTCGACATCCTGCCCTTCGAGAACGAGGC
>SPCK01000353.1 GCA_004525355.1 Spirochaetales bacterium | reverse complement strand
GGTGTGGATAGCCGGCATGATGCTCGTATGGGGATCGTACGACCTGATCCAGAGTTTCCTGCCGTTACACCTGCGCGCGGGCGGCGTGGCGCTCTGGACCTATGGCTCCATCCTCGCCATCAACGCGTTCGTCTGCGTCGTGGTCCAGCTGCCGCTTTCCCGGCTCCTGCGGGTCGGTCCCATCGGTCCATCCGCGGGCCTCTCCAAGCTCCTGTTCATCGTCGGGTTCCTCGGGTTCGCTTTCCTGCGATCGCCCGCGGCCCTCATGATCGTCATGTTCGCGCTTTCGTTGGGGGAAGTCTGGGGATCGGCCGTACAGAACCGCTACCTGCCGGAGCACGCGCCTCCGGAATTGCTGGGCCGGTACATGGGGCTGTCCATGGCAAGTGAACTGGGGAGGGCCGTTGTCGCTCCGGCGGCAGGGTTCCTCATGCAGGCGGCGGGAGGCGAGGCGGTCTTCGTGATGGCAGCCGCCCTCTCGGGCGCGGGCGGATTCCTCCTGTACCGGGCCGGTCGAGCCCAGGACGAACACGCTGGATCCACGGCCTGCTAATGTGCCGTCTTTGCCTGCATCCTGGCCCTGAATTTTTCTACGTCGATGATGGCTCGAATGTGGGTGCCCTCGCCGATCCTGTCTACCTCGTCAGTGGCCTCGACGATAAAATGAAGCATCTTGCCATCGATCCTGATCAGCTTCGCCTTGGCCGTCACCCGCATGCCCTGCGGAGTCGCGGCCAGGTGCTTAACGTCCAGGTGGTACCCGACGGTCACCATGCCCGGTCCCAGCAGGTGATCGACCGCGTTAACCGCCGCTTCTTCCATCGCCAGTATCATCATGGGTGTAGCGTACACGGCCACGCCGCCGGAGCCCAGGTGGCTTGCCGTATGCCGTTCCTCCACAATCAAGGTGCGTTCACCGACCAGACCGGGCGTCAATACTTCCATCTTGGTTCCTCCCCCCATCGATTTGCCATAATCCGCTGACTGCGCCATACTCCATATCTAAGTCCTGAGCGTCTATTGCGAGGTGTACGATATGATACGAGCGTATGAAACGTTCCTCAAGCCCTTTACCCGCCCATACGCGACTGCCGACCTTCGCATCCGCAAAAAAGCCCGAATTCTGGCGCCCGCCTCGGCCGTCATCGGATTATTCGGCCTGCTTCTGTGCGGCTTGATGGCAGTCACCGGGGCGTTCACCGTAGCCGCTTTCTTGGTAGGGCTGACCGTGTTTTGCGCGATCGTACTCATGCTCATGGCGCGCGGCAATTATCGCATCGCATCCTCGCTCTTCCTGTACGGGCTTTTCCTCGTCATGTTCGCAGCCATAAAATTCGACGACTACCGGACGATTTACGAGTGCTATGTCTTCGGGACGCTCGGCTCGTTCCTGCTTATCCTGGCCGGGCTGATAGCCACGAGCCGTATGCAAGTGTACGCGTTGACCGTACTTGACCTCGCGGCCATCGCGATCCTCTACATAAGCGACGCGCTACCGCTCGATGCAGGAACAATAACGCCGCTGGCGATGCAATCCCTCGGCACCAGTTCCATTCTCATTCTCGTCGGCGGCCTTTTTTCGGCGATCGTAGTCAGGATGCAGCGAACGCTGGTGGACGAGAGCGAACGATCCGCCTTCATCGCGGAACGACAGTTCCAAGCCATGGCGGGTGCCGTCCAGAAAGCCCAGGAATCGGCATGGTCCATTGGATCCCAGCTGTCGACCGCCGCCGACGTTCTCTCGGACGCCGCCCGTGAACTGTCCGGTATAGCGACGGAAGAATCTCTGGGCGTTGCGAGTCTCGACGAAGCGCTGGTCACGGGAGCCGAAAGCAACGCGAACGTCGCGGCCGGCCAGGAGCGCGTAGGCTCCACACTGAACGAGTACTCGGCCAGGGTGCTGGGAACCTCGATCTCCATTTCCAAGATGCTACGATCCCTCCAGGAAATAAGTGAGGCTGCCGACGAACGCAAGAGCGGCGTCGCCGATCTGGCCATCCTCGCTCGCGACGGCGAAGAGCGCGTATCCGAGGTGGCGCGTTCCATCGACGGTATCGTGAAAGCGGCTGAACGCATGAACGAGATGAATTCAGTCATCGGCGACGTCGCCAACAGAACCAACCTGCTCGGGATGAACGCCTCCATCGAGGCCGCCCATGCCGGAGCCTCGGGCAGGGGTTTCGGCGTAGTGGCCGGCGAGATACGCAAGCTCTCGGAAGAGGCGGCCACGAGCTCCCAGGCGATTGCGCGCCTGCTCTCGGATACCGGTATCGCGGTTAAGCGCGCCTCGACGGCTGGGTCGGAGACGAGTCAATTCTTCGGGCGCATGTCCGAAGAGATACAGCTGGTCTCCGGGACGCTGGGCGATCTACTGCGTAACCTCGGGGAGTTGTCCTCGGGAACCGCGGGCATCAGCGACGCGGTGGAAGGCTTCAAGTTGCTCGCCGATTCCGCAGGCAAGGCCTCGGAGGCGGCGATGGAGGCAATGCGCGAGTCGTCCACCCGTTCGGCCGTCGCGCGCGAGGTGGCCGCCAACCTGCACACGGGTATCGATCGCGTGTCGCGGTCGTGCGAAAATCTCCTGGCCCAGGCACGAACGATTCAGAGCCTGGGACGGGAGAATGCCACGCGTATGGAAGAACTGAAAAACAGCCTGTCTACTCAATAGAGCTCAGGACTTCTTCGATCTCCGCGCGGTTCGCCTTTATCAGGGCGAGGTCATCGGCGTTCACGGATGCCTTTACCTGGTTCATGTACTCCTTGTACTGATCCATGGGATACATGGCATCCAGCTCCTCGAACATCATGTATGAAAATCCGGTCAGGACCGTGGTATACACTTCGATAAAGCTGTTGCTCCAGCCATATTTCGTAAAGATGGCCTTGACCCTGGAATCGCTCATGGCGGCGGTCATAGCCTGCCTGATCGCGGAAAAATTGACGGTTCCCGAGCCATCATCATTGAATTCGTTGAATTGATCGGAAAATTCCTGCCCAAGGGCATCCAAGTCAGCCTGTATCGCGGGAAAATCCTTGAGGAATTTATCCAGTACGGACTTGGACAAGACCTTTGC
>SPCK01000496.1 GCA_004525355.1 Spirochaetales bacterium | reverse complement strand
CGCAGGTTGTCCGCGACCACCCAGAAATTCAAGGCGTTGGGCAGGGTAGGGTCATTCCGGAGGCGCCCGACGAATACCTCGTCGCGTCCGTCCGCGTCGAGCGGCGTGGGGTAGACCAGCGTGGCCGGGTCGTCCATGACCAGGATGCCCGGCGCCTTTCGCAGTCGTTCTCGCACTTCATCGATCTTGAACGGCTTTTCAGTCTGCACATTGATCGACTCGGAATGCCCGCGGAATACCGGTATGCGCACGGCGGTGGGGCTGACCTGGATGGCCGGATCGAGGATCTTGTGTGTCTCGTGCACCATCTTCATCTCTTCCTTGGTATAGCCGTTCTCCATGAAGACGTCGATGTGGGGCAGGGCGTTGAACAGGATCTGGCGCGGATAGACCGAGGCATGTATGGCCTCGCCGGCGACCCACGCCCGGGCCTGGTCACCCATCTCCTTGATCGCGGCGCCGCCGGTGCCGGAAATGGCTTGGTAGGTCGAGACGACCACGCGGCGAATCGTGTACGCGTCATGGATAGGCTTGAGTGCGACGAGCATCTGGATTGTCGAGCAATTTGGATTGGCGATAATCCCCTTGTGGGCGTCCAGGGCCTGCGGGTTTACCTCGGGGACGACCAGCGGAGTGCCGGGATCCATGCGCCACGCGCTGGAATTGTCCACCACGATGGCCCCTTCCTTGACGGCGATGGGAGCGAGCACGAGGCTTGCGTCGGCTCCTGCCGAGAAGAGAGCCACGTCGACGCCCCGGAAGGCGCCTTCCTTGGCGGCATGGACCGTTACGGGCTTTCCGCGAAACGTGACGGTCTTGCCCTCATTGGTTGGAATGTCGAGGGCGACCAGCTCGCTGACGGGGAAATCCCGCTGCTCCAGGGTTTTTATCATCTCGGTTCCGACGGCGCCCATCGCGCCGACCACCGCTACTCGATACTGCTTCATGTCAGACTCCTTCTCACGCGCGTCTCGGTCCTTGAAAGGACCAGGACGTGTTATTTCTACTCATAGGCGGCGGACGATCGCATCAACGAACAGGTATACCGCCCAGGGTACTGTGCAGTTATACCCTGAACGGCCGGGGAATGCGAGGTTAGCCTCAAATACCGAGCTTGGCGAGCGCGCCTTTCAGGCGGTCCAGGCCCCGACGGCATTCCTCGGTCGAGCAGGAATACGCCATTCGAAGGTAGCCTTCCCCGGCGGCGCCGAATACGCTTCCGGCCACAGCTGCGATGCCGTGTTCCGTCAGCAGGTAGTCGGCGATCTCCGCTGAAGTCTTGCCGAACGAGCTTATGTTGGGAAAGACGTAGAAAGCGCCCAGAGGTTCAGCCACCTGGATGCCGGGTATGGCGCGCAAGCCCCCGAGCATGACGGCCCTGCGCTCGGCAAACGTGCCCACCATGCCATCGACGCAGGACTGGTCGCCCGAGAGGCCGGCAGCCGCGCCGTATTGTATGAAGGTGTTGACGCACACGGTGGTGTACTGGCGGACTTTCAGTATCGCGCGAGTCATTTCCTCGGAGGCTACGGTCCAGCCGAGGCGCCAGCCGTCCATGGCATAGGTCTTGGAGAAGCCGTTGATGATGACGGTTCGTCCGGCCATCCCGGGGATGGAGTAGAAACTCGGCGCTGTCGCTTCTGGACCGTAGTAAATGCGCGCGTAAATTTCATCGGAGAGCACGACCAAGTCATGTTTTGCCGCGATTTTTGCCAAGGCCTCAAGGCTTTCGCGGCTCTGGACGCCGCCTGCGGGATTGCCCGGAGACGTGATGCAGAGCATCTTGGTTTTTCGCGTGATGCGGCGGCCTACTTCGTCGGGGTTGAGGGTAAAGCAGTCTTTCTCCCTGGTAGGAACCTCGACGGGGACGCCGCCCGCCAGCGAGGCGCAGGATTTGTAGTGGTGCCAATTCGGGTCCGCGATCAGAACCTCGTCGCCCGGATTGATGAAGGCGAGCATCGACGCCATGATGCCCTCGTTGGCCCCGGCCATGACGATGGCCTGTTTCTCGCCGTCAGTGGGGATGCCGGTATCCAGCTCGGTCCGCTT
>SPCK01000117.1 GCA_004525355.1 Spirochaetales bacterium | reverse complement strand
GGTTATACTGCCTGCCATGGCAAGCATCCTGTGGTACGACCTTGAAACTTTCGGACTGGACCCGCGGCACGACCGCGTGGCCCAGTTCGCGTGCTTGCGAACCGACGAGGACCTCAAGCCGATCTCGGGCGGACTGACGCTCTATAACCGCATAACCCCCGATTACCTGCCCAGCCCCTATGCATGCCTGGTTCACCGGATCGCGCCGCGCCAGACCATCGAAGAGGGATTGACCGAATACCAGTTCGCCAAGGCGGTCCGCACCGAGATGTTGGCGCCAGGCACCTGCGTCGCCGGCTATAACTCGATCAAATTCGACGATGAATTCATTCGCAACCTGCTGTACCGAAACCTGTTCGATCCGTATGAGCGCGAGTGGGTCGACGGCAACTCCCGATGGGACGTCATCGACCTGTTCAGGGCGGCGCGTGACCTGCGGCCCGAGGGCTTGCGCTGGCCGGATGGCCCCGAAGGAAAGCCGGAATTCAAGCTGGGCACCCTGGCCGCGGCCAACGACATCGACCTGACGCGTGCGCACGACGCGCTGGCCGACATCGAGGCCACCGTGGCCCTGGTACGCCTGGTCAGGGAACGACAGCCCAGGCTCTATGATTGGTACTGGCGCCACCGTACCCGCGATTCTCTGCGCCCGCTGGTGGACCTGTCCGGTCACGAGCCGCTGGTGCATACGTCGGTTGCGCACACGAGCGCCAGGGGCTGTACTACCATCGTGGCGCCGGTCGGCATGATACCCGGCCGACGGGATGGCGTGGTGGCAGTGGACCTGCGCCAGGATCCGTCGCCCCTTGTGGACCTCCCTGTGGACGAGATACGAAGGCGCGTCTTCGGCAAGGCGGGCGAGCTTGCCGAGGGCGAGCGCATTTCACTGATCAACTTGCGCCTCGGGCGCTGTCCGTACCTCGCGCCGATGTCCATCCTGGACGGGCAGGCGTCGGAACGGCTGGGGCTCGATCCGGCACAAGCACGTGAACGGGCGGCGGCGCTTTCGCGTGAGCCCGGGCTCATCCAGAAACTGACTGCCGTTTTCGCTTCCCGGGGTCCGGAAACGGTAGAAGCGGATCCAGACTATCGCATCTACTCGGGCGGCTTTTTCCGGGACGAGGACCGCGACGCGATGGACGCGGTCCACGAGGCGATCGCAACGCTCGGGCCGGTCGAGGCCAGGCCGCAGGCATACGCAATGCCCTTCGTCGACGAGCGCCTGCATCAGATGACGCGGCGCCTGTTTGCGCGCAACTGGCCGGAAAGCCTGTCCCCCGCCGAGACGGCGCGGTGGAGGTCGTTCTGCGCAGGACGCATCCTCTGCCCGCGCATCGAGGGGGCAGTGGATCTTGCGGGATTCGACAAGACCGTGCAGGCGCTTCTGTCCGGCCTGGATACGCTGCCCGAGGACAAGCAGGTCCTTCTCCAATTGCTTGAATACCGACGCCAACTGGAAATAGAGGTGCTTTCCTACCAGGATACCCCGCAGCCGTCCCGCAAGCGCCCGCCGAGGCGCGCGTGACGGGCCGCAGCTCCGGTTCGCATTTTTACGCCGACCTTGTGCGCATCGCCGTTCCCATCGCCTTGCAGAATTTCATAACCAGCGGCGTCAATATGCTGGACACGGTCATGGTAGGCAGGCTGGGCACCGCAGAGCTCGCAGCCGTTGGCCTGGGCAACCAGGTATGGTTCCTCCTTCTCCTGTTCATCTTCGGCGTTTCCACCGGGGCCGGCGTGTTTACATCGCAATACTGGGGCAAACGCGATATGGCCGGAATCCGGCGGTGCACGGGCCTTTCACTCACCATCGGGCTGTCCGCGTCACTCGTCTTCATGGTCGCGTCGATGATCTTCCCGAAGGCTATTCTGGGCTTGTACACCGCTGATCCCGAAGTACTCGAGCTGGGCGCAAGGTACCTGCGCCTGGTGGCTCCCAGTTATCCGCTCGCGGCAGCGTCCTTCGTGTTCGCCGTCGCCCTCCGCGGCGTCGAACGCGTGCGACTGCCCTTGGTCGCGACGACCATAGCGCTGTCGGCCAACGCCTTCCTCAACTATGTGCTTATCTTCGGAGCGTTCGGCTTTCCCCGCCTGGGCGTGGCCGGAGCCGCCATCGCCACGGTGGTGTCGCGGGCCATGGAGGCCGGAGTGACCATAATCGGCGCCTACGCCATGAAGACTCCGCCGGCGGGCCGATTGGCCGAGCTGTTGGCCTGGGGCGGAGGCTTCGTCCCGCGATTCCTCCGGATCGCGTCGCCGGTGATACTGAACGAAGTAGCCTGGTCGATGGGTATCACGACGTACAACGCGGTTTTCGCGCGGGTCGGGACACAAGCCATCGCGGCCTACAACGTCACCGCTACCGTCAGCCAGCTGGCCATGGTATTCTTCCTGGGTAGCGCCAACGCCGCCGCGGTCATGCTCGGCAAGCGAATCGGCCAGGGCGACCGCGAAACCGCATTCGCCTGGGCACGGCGATTCGCGATTCTGTCGCCGTCGCTTGGACTGGCGATGGGACTCCTGCTGGCGCCGGTATCGCTCGTCCTGCCGTTCCTCTTTCCCATCGGCCCGGAACCGCTGCGCCAGGCCGGACTCATGGTAATCGTGCTGGCGGCCTACTTTCCGTTCAAGGTGTTCAACCTCCACGTTGTCGTGGGCATTTGCCGATCGGGCGGCGATACACGCTTCGGCGCCTTCTTCGACATCGCCGGCGTTTGGGGACTGGGCGTTCCGCTGGCTTTTGTGGGAGCCTTCGTGCTGCATCTTGAATCATGGCAGGTATTCGCGCTCCTGAACGTCGAAGAACTGGCCAAGGCTTTCCTGGGTATCTGGCGACTGCGATCCCGGAAATGGCTCAATGACGTTACTGACTGAAATCCGGGAGCGACCGGTGTCTTCATGATGCCGCCGTGCTTTGACAGCGCCCGGTTTCGGGGCTACTATCGACATACTCTGACGATCCGAGTACATCAGGAGTAAAAAACATGCTAACGCCCAGTGAGATCAGGAAGCGATCCATCGATTTTTCACGCGAGCATGCTGATGATCATGACGAGAAGAGTCAGGCGCAGAATTTCTGGAGGGATTTCTTTGGCATCTGGGGTCTGTCACCCCAGCGCATCGGTGTCTTCGAGAGCCGCGCCCGGACTCTCCGCGGTACAGTGGGTTTCATCGATTTCTTCTGGCCCGGCACGCTGCTCGTCGAACACAAGAGCCGAGGCAGGGATCTCGAGGCGGCTCTTAACCAGGCGCTCGATTACTGCTCGACCGGCGGGCTCAAGGATACCGAGCTGCCGCGATTCATCGTCGTATCGGACTTCGCGCGGATTCGGATACTGGAACTGGCTGATTCAGGCTCGGGCGAGCGCATAGACGCGGAGTTCGCGCTCGAAGAACTGCACGAACGCCTCCACCTCTTCAATTTCATTCTCGGCTACAAACAGCGAAAGTACGCTGACGAAGATCCGGTCAACATACAAGCCGCCGAGCTGATGGGCGCCCTGCACGACACGCTCAAGGCCAATGGCTACGAAGGCCACGCGCTCGAACTGTTCCTCGTGCGCCTGATGTTCTGCTTCTTCGCCGACGACACCGGCATATTCACCAAGGACCAGTTTGCCTTTATCATGGAAGAAAAGGCGCATGACGACGGCAGTGATACCGGCCTCTGGATAGCCCAAGCCTTCCAGACCATCAACACCGCCCATGAAAAGCGCATGAAGAACCTGGACGAGAGCCTTTCTGTTCTGCCTTATGTCAACGGAGGCCTGTTCGAGGAGACCCTGCCCGTGCCGCAGTTCGACGCGCCTATGCGGACGGTCTTCCTCCACTGCTGCCTCTTTGACTGGAGCCGCGTATCTCCGGCCATCTTCGGCAGCCTCTTCCAGTCCGTGATGGACGCCAAGGCGAGACGCAACCTCGGCGCCCACTACACGAGCGAGAAGAACATACTGAAGACGATCCACGGCCTCTTCCTGGACGAACTGACTGCCGACTTCGAGAAAGCCAAGGCTAACGTTCCGAAACTGCGGGCTCTCCTGGCCCGGCTCAAGGCGATCAGAATGCTCGACCCCGCCTGCGGCTGCGGCAACTTCCTCATCCTTGCCTACCGCGAACTGCGCCTCCTCGAGATCGCCATGCACAAGGAGATACAGCGCATCGAGAAGCAGAAGTACATCGACCTGGACCTGTACCGCGGTATCGACGTCGACGCGATGTACGGCATCGAGATAGAGGAGTTCCCCGCCCAGATAGCCCGCACCGCCCTGTGGATCATGGACCACCTGATGAACGTCCGCCTCTCTGAAGAATTCGGCGAATACCTTCCCCGCCTCCCGTTGACCACCAGTCCCCACATTGTCCACGGCAACGCCCTCCGCCTTGACTGGAAGGAGATCGTCAGGCCCGAAGACCTGAGCTACATTCTGGGCAATCCTCCCTTCGTGGGGGCCAAACTGCTTGGTGACACTCAACGAGCCGACGTGGAGCACGCTATCGGCCATGTTTCCAATTATGGACTCCTCGATTTTGTCGCGGCCTGGTATATAAAAGCTGTCGACTTTATGCAGAATACCCACATACAGGTTGCTTTCGTTTCGACCAACTCCATCAGCCAGGGGGAACAGGTTGGTGTGTTATGGAGCTATCTTCTGTCCAGAGGCGCCAAAATAAATTTTGCGCACAGGACATTCAAGTGGATGAACGAGGCAAAAGGCGTAGCGGCTGTCTTTTGCGTTATCATCGGGTTTGATCTGCATGGACTATCAGAGAAGACCATCCATGATTATCCAGATATAAAAGGAGAAGCCGTCGGACGTCCAGCCAGGAATATCAATCCGTACCTTGTTGATTCCAGGGATGTGATCATACCGAATAGAAGCAAACCAATTTGCAATGTTCCCATCATGGGCATCGGCAACAAGCCCATCGATGGCGGCAACTATCTTTTTACCACGGATGAAAAAGAAGCTTTTCTTCTGGCGGAACCACAAGCGCGGGAATTTTTCAGTAAATGGCTTGGAAGCGATGAATTCATCAACGGCTGGTGCCGATGGGTACTCTGGCTCGGCGACTGTCCGCCACAAAAGCTCAAGAGCATGCCCATGTGTCTGGAGCGTGTTGATGCGGTCCGGAAATTTCGCTTAGCCAGCAAGAGTGCGCCAACTCGAAAAATTGCCGATACACCAACCAGGTTTCATGTGGAAAAAATTCCAAAGTCAACATTTATCGTCGTACCAAAAGTCAGTTCCGAACGGAGACCCTTTTTACCTATCGGATTCATGAGTCCGGACGTTATCTGTAGTGATCTGCTCCAACTCATTACGGATGCAAGCCTTTTCCATTTCGGTATCATCCAGAGCACCATGCACATGTCCTGGATGCGCCAAGTCTGCGGAAGATTAAAAAGCGACTATCGCTATTCAAATTCTCTCGTCTACAACAACTTCCCCTGGCCGCGCTGCACTCCTGCCGTTACGAGTAGAGGGGGTAGTGGAGAAACGTCCGGCGGTACTCCGCTGGACTTTCGGAGCGAGGGGGAGACTTCCCCCCTTGATCCGCACATCCTTGCAGTCGAGAAAGCCGCCCAGGCCGTCCTTGACGCGCGCACCCTATTCCCCGATTCGTCTCTGGCAGACCTCTACGATCCGTTGACGATGCCGCCCGCCCTGGTCAAGGCCCACAAGTCCCTGGACGCCTCGGTGGACAAGTGCTATCGGACCAAGCCCTTCGGCACAGAGCTTGAGCGCGTGGAATTCCTCTTCGGACTGTACGAGGAGTATACGGCAGGGCTGACAGCGGAGGTGAAAGGCGGAAAGAGGGGAAAGAAGGGATGAGAGCCATGAACTTTCGATATACACGTCATGCGATCATGCGCATGACTGACCGTGATTTCAGTACCGCTGAGGTTGAAGAAGCGGTAATAAAAGGGATAATCATCCGGGAATACCCCGATGACAAGCCAAATCCCAGCGCGCTTGCGGTAAATATTGGAACAAACGGCCCTTTGCATGTAGTATACTCCATATCGAGAGCCGCTTCGGAATCGGTATGTTTCATTGTCACCGTCTACCGCCCCGACCCAAAGGAATGGAATGCCACCTTTACCAAACGGAGGAAGAAAATATGAATTGTGTCATCTGTAAAGAAGGGTTGTATATGGACGGCCTGACAACGGTAGTACTCACGAAAGGCGACTCTTCAATTATCATCAAGGGCGTTCCAGCCCAGATTTGCGATCTATGCGGTGAATATACGCTTGACTCGGCGACGACTGAATTGGTAATGGCGATGGCAAAAGAAGCTTTCGATAAAGGTGCGGAAGTCGAGATAAGGCGTTTCGCGGCCTGATCACTCAGAAAAAGAATCATGACCTGTCCGCTATGCAAGATGGGTATGATGAAACAAGGACATACGACCGGTGATGTATACGACTGGGCGGAGCAAGCCTTCTCTTCTGGTCAAGAGGTGGCCATTTCAACCTTCGCGATAGCGTGACGAGATACTCGCTACCAGAAGAAAGCTCGTCCGCCCATGAAAGCGGGTTGTGCCTTTACTTTATGAATCCTCGGAATCTTCTCGCACAGAGTCGCTAAGAAGAAATACAGAATACAACTTTCACCTCTTCTCAGTGCCTCTGTGGCAAATCCGTCTGAAGACCCCAAGATAATTGCCATCGAGAAGGCCGCCCAAGCCGTATTCGACGCCCGCGCAGCTGGCACTGCGCGATGACCGTATCATCTCTTTTTCCGCCTTTAAATTCAGCCGTCTTTAAATGCCAGCGACGCGTCCAGGAATGATATTAGAATGCTTGCGCTCAACCCCGCTTGGGAGTTACCATAG
>SPCK01000378.1 GCA_004525355.1 Spirochaetales bacterium | reverse complement strand
GTGCTTGACGCGCTCAAGGCCGCCCGGCCGGACGCGCCGCCGTTCTATGACCTTCCCATGACGCCGGAGAAGGTCCTCCGCTTTCTGACCGATGGAGCCCAGGCATGATCATACGGAACGCGGCCTGCGCCTTGCCCGGAGCGGAGCGCCTGCTTCGGCGCGATATCCGCGTCGAGGGGGAACGAATCGCGGCCATAGCCGAACACGTCGAGGCGACCGAGGGCGAGCAGGTCCTGGACGCAGGCAGGCTCGAGCTCTTCCCTGGTGCCATCGACCCGCACGTTCATTTTAATGAACCGGGTTTTACATCCCGGGAGGATTTTACCCACGGCTCGATGGCCGCGGCCCGGGGAGGCGTGACCACCGTTATCGATATGCCCTGCACGTCCCTTCCTCCGGTCACCACGCTTGAAAATCTCAAAACCAAACTGGAGGCCATGGGCAGGCACAGCGTCGTCGACTTCGCCTTGTACGGCGGCGTATCCGGACACCGCATCGAGGAATCCCTGGAGCGGGACATGGCTGAGCTGGCTCCCCATGTCGTCGGCTTCAAGTGCTATTTCGTCTCCGGCATGGACACGTTCACGGCGGTGGACCATTACGGATTCGGCCGCGCGATTGCCAGGGCGGCCGAACTGGGGCGCCCGCTCCTGTTGCACGCCGAAGACGCCGGGGTGGTAGTGCCCGCGACCGAGGCGATGATGCGGCGAGCCGTACGCGAAGGGCGCGAACCGGCCTGGGCGGACTATGTGGACGCGCGGCCCGAATCCGCGGAACTCGTGGCCGCAGCCTCCGCCCTTGCGTTGGCCCGCGGACATGAAGGCACGCTGCACGTCGTACACGTGGGAACCGCCGAGGCCGCCGAACTCCTGGCCCGGGGCGGAGCGAGCGCCGAGACCTGCCCGCACTACCTGGCCTTCTGCGCCGAGGACTTCTCGGACAAGGGTTCCGCGCTCAAGACGGCCCCGCCGGTCAAGCACCGCGGCCAGTCCGACCGACTGTGGAAGCTCCTGTCCGACGGGAGCATCTCCTTCGTCACCAGCGATCACGCGCCCTGTTCAACTGCGGAGAAACATACGGGATCGATATGGACCGACTACGGCGGCATCCCCGGTACGGGCACCGTGTTCCCCTACCTGTATTCGCAGGGGTTCAGGACGGGACGCCTGTCCCTGTCCGCGTTCCTGCGGGCAACGGGCGGAGGGGCGGCGGTACGCTTTGGTCTCTCCAAAGCGAAGGGTTCCATCGAAATCGGCAAGGACGCCGACTTTGTGCTCGTCGATCCCGAAGGCAGCTACACCGTCCGAGGAGACGGCCTGCTCAGCAAGGGAACGACAACGCCTTTCGAGGGCATACGCCTTGTCGGGTCGATCAGAGAGACTATAGTCCGCGGCCGCCCGGTGTGGCTTGGCGGCCCCGAAGGGTCGCTCGGCGCCCTTGGTATCGCTCCAGGCCCGGAACTATCCAGGGGAACCTCGGAGTCCGTCGCCGCGGCGTCGGACGGCAGAATAGTCGCGGATATCGGTTATGGCAAACATTTGACCTGGGGGTATAGGTGAGCAAGATCATGAAGGCATTGCCCATGAGCGAACTCATGGCACGCATTACGGGCGAATGGGCTGCGCGGGACAGCGCCTGGGACATCCCGGCTTCCGCGACTCGGCGCATCCTGGATCTTGAGGCCGGGTCTCCCGGATTTTCGGTCAACGGGCTCCGCATCGGCCTTCCTATCGGTCCAGCCGCCGGCCCGCATACGCAGATAGCGCCCAACATGGTCGCTGCATGGCTTTCCGGGGCCCGCGTTTTCGAACTCAAGACAGTCCAGGAGAATGACGGCCTGGACATAGAGAAACCCTGCATCGATGCCCTCGACGAAGGGCATAACGTGGAATGGTCCACCGAACTGACCCTGGACGACGCCCGCGCCGAGTACCTGCGCGCCTGGATCGCCATCCACGTCCTGCGGGCCGCGCTCGCGACGCCCGCTCGCGCCCCCGGCGCGCTGATGTTCAACATGTCCGTTGGCTATACCCTCGATGGCATCAAGGGCGCGAAGATGGACGGATTCATTGAAGGCATGCGCTCCCCCGCGGGAACGGACGCTTGGGATAGATCCATCTCCGAAGCTGCTGCCGTTGTGGAATCCCTGGCCTTCGAGAAGGCATTCGGGAAGAACGGGGCTTCGCAGGCGCGCGCGGCCATCAGCTCGGTCCCGGCCAATCCCGTGCACTCGGTCACGTTGTCCACGATGCACGGCTGCCCTCCGGATGAGATCGAGCGCATCGGCGCTTACTTGATAGAGGAAAAGGGCTTCGATACGTACATCAAGCTCAATCCGACGCTCCTGGGCTACGACCGTGTGCGGAGCATCCTGGACAGGACCGGCTGGGAACGCATCAGTATAACGCGGCCCAATTTCGAGCACGACCTGCAGTTCGACGCCGCGCTCAAGCTTATCGCTTCGCTGCGGGCCAAGGCCGCCGCGAAGCGGGTCGCGTTCGGGATCAAGCTGTCCAACACACTGGCCAACGTCAACGACGGCGGTCGCATGCCCGGAGGAGAACGCTACATGTCCGGCCGGGCGCTTTTTCCGATCACCACACGCCTGGCAGCCGAACTGGCCAGTGCCATCCCCGATACGCCGGCGTTCAGCTACTGCGGCGGCGCCTCGGCTGTAAACGCGCGGGCGTGCATTTTGGCAGGGCTGGGACCCCTTACCGTAGCGACTGACATCCTCAAGCCGGGCGGCTATCTGCGTCTCGAGCCAATGGCCCGCGAGGCAGTCGCGGCGCTCGAGGCCGACGTACCCGCGAGGCCGGACGCCGCCAAACTCGCCGCACTGGCCGAATCGGCCCTGTCCGAACCGGCCTGGCGTGGCGACTACAAGAAGGGCCATACAGCCATCAAG
>SPCK01000178.1 GCA_004525355.1 Spirochaetales bacterium | reverse complement strand
CGCGCTTTCGATGGCCTCGCCGTACTCGCTGCCAACCGCGATTTTGAGGCCGGTCGCTATCACGAGGCGGTTGCCGCGTATATGGAGGCGGGCCTGGATTCATTTGACGGGGTCACGTCTTACGATCTTGCCAACGCGTTCATGGAAATGGGGGAATTCACCTCCGCCGAACCCCTGTTCCAGGCCGCGAAAGACTCACCGGAGGCCAGGGTCGTCGCATCGGCATGGCATAACCTGGGGGCGGCCTTGTTCGACCTGGATAGGTTCGAGGAGGCGGCCCAGGCATTCAGGTCATCCCTCGAGGTGTTGCCGGGGAGGCTCGAGACGATTCGGGCGTATGAGCTGAGTCTCGAAGCGGTCAAGCCGACGCTGTCCGGCGGAGCGGTGGAGCGATCGCGGGCGATTATTGGCGGCACCGGCGGCGAGGCATCGTTCTTCAGTTTGTCCAGAAAGGCCGATCGGGCGACGTTCGTCTCCGGTTCGGTGACCGCGTATCGGGGAGTGGATCATTGAAATACCTCCTTTCGCTGGTGGGGTCTACCGCGTTACGCATGACGACCCTGGTTTTCTGGCTGGCATGCGCGCTCAATCTGGCATTCGCGCAGATGGAACCGACGGTGTCCTTCGAGCCGCGCGCTCCGGTGACCGGCGACGAGATCATCCTGCGGCTGGAGTTGCCGGATACCCGGCCGCTGACTGTCGAGACTCCCGAGCCGCTGACAAGCGGACCCGTTCGTTACTTGGGTTCGTCCACCGGTCCGCTGTCCTCGCCGGGAGATGAAAGGATCGGCACGGTCGTGGAGCATCGTTTCCTGGCTTTCGAGGCAGGAGCCGTTGAATTCAGGAATCTGTCGGTTACGATAGGCGGTAGACCCAGGGGATTCGGTACCTATGCGCTTGATATCCTTCCCCCAGTCACCGTAAGGGCAACGCGTTCGCGCAAGGGAACCTGGATAGCTCCCGCCTCGGCATATCGATATCAACCGTTCGTGGCGAGACTGGTAGGCCAGAATGGCGAAGCGCTGACGCGATCCGACGTATCCGCGGAGGGCGGATTCTTTGAATATTCAGACGGTGGTTTATCACCCGTATACATCGTCGTTCCTACCGCGGCCGATGAGCTCGTTCTGCCCGGCCTTGAACTATCCGATCAGGCGGGAACGATCGTCGTCCAGGCGCGCGTCGTGCGGATAGCTTTCTTGCCTCCGGCGATCGAGGAGACCAGGGCGGTCGGTTCATGGCAGGCTGGCATCAGTCTGTATTCCGAGGTGGACAAGATCATGGTCGGCGATATCGTGGTGATCGAGGCCTGGGCTCGGGGCCGCGGCTCTGTCGGCATCGCCTTGCCCCCGCATGCGACGGTAATCGGGCCCGACTCCCGTCCCGTCGCGTTGGCGATGTCCCCGGGAATATTCGGGGAGGTCGTTCTGGATGGTGACAACTTCGCCGGAAGGCGCGCCGCGCGCGGTTCGTTCCATGCCGATCGCCCGGGCAAGTATACCGTACGCATGGAACCCTACGCGTACTTCGACCCGATCACTGGGCGCGTACGCACCATCGAGATCCCCCCGCTGGCTATTCAAGCATCTCCCCTACCCGTGCCGGTATGGGCACCATCCGAGGGACTAATCCTGGTCGTGCAGCACTTGGTTGCTCAAGCCGCCTCGCGGGGGCGATATCCGGAGGCTTGGCGAGCTACGCTCGCTGCTGTCGAGCGAGCCGATTGGCCAGGCGCACTGGACGGGATTTCTTCGATTGTATATACCGGGGGAGCGCCCGATCGCGATACTGTTCTTGTGAAGGCGTGCCTCGAGCTGATGGCTGGAGACCGGGCCCGTGCCCTGTACGAGTTCGACCGCCTCGAGCGGAGCGCATTCCCTCCGGCCCAGGCGATGTTCCTGGCCGATCAAGCCGCTCTCTCGCTGGGAAGGGCAGACCGGCCGCGCGACCTGAGTCCGCCGCCGGGGATGCTCCTCGTCCTGGCGGCCATCGCGACCGCGGGTACGCTTGCCGTCTGGTTGATTCGCTCGCTTTCAGGACGCCGATCGAAGCGAAAAGCCTCCGGTTTCGGGGAGAACGGCGTGCGGGTTGGCAAGAAACCGAATGCGTCTCGTTCCATTCCTGCGATCTTGCTCGCAGCACTGTCGGTGTTGGCCTGGGCAGCACTCACAGTATCTCTCGTGGAGCGCTCGAACGAACGTGTCATCGTTTTCAGGGCTCCGGTCAAGGTTATCCCGAGCGATGCCGCGACGACGTCGTTCGTGACGGCGTCAGGCGCTCCGGGACGGCTCCTGGAGAGAGGCGGAGCATGGTTGTTTATCGACTTCTACGATGGCCGCAGCGGTTGGGTCCGCGCAGACGAAACTGGTATTTATTGAGGCGGAACCGATGGACTTTGGCGATATCATGAAAGATTGGGACAAGGCGAGCCGCGCCCGCGCTGTAAAGAAGGCGAAGCCAGCAAAAGGGAAGCCTGTCGATGTCGTCCGGAACGCACAGGAGTCCTGGCTCGATGCCTATGGGGTTCCCGATGCTGCGGAGCGCGAACGCCTGGCCGAGGACAGGCGCTTCCCCAGTCGCAAGGAAATGGAAGCCATGCCTGTGGATGCTGTACTGGATCTGCACGGCATGACCGCCCTGGAGGCCGAGGATGCGCTGGCAGGGTTCTTTCGAGACGCCGCGGCCAAGAACTGCAGGAAAGTGCTCATCATTCACGGCAAGGGCTTGCATTCGAGCGGAGACGCGGTATTGGGCCGCGTCGCAGCTAGATGGCTGGAACGATGCGCCGCTGCCGGACGCTCCGGCAGGGCGGAACGAAGCCAAGGGGGAGGGGGCGCTACGTGGGTGCTAGTAAGGGGAGGAAATCAGCGCTCGCGGTAGATGATACGGCCACGCGACAAATCGTACGGGGACAAGGCTACTTTTACGGTATCTCCGGGAACGATTCGGATATAGTGTTTGCGCATTTTACCGGACAAGTGGGCAAGGACGAGATGTCCGCCGTTTTTTAGCTCTACGCGAAACATTGTATTGGGGAGAGCTTCGCGAACGATGCCCTCAACCTCTATAGCTTCTTCTTTTGCCACGATGCCTCCATGCAGAAAATTGGGCGTCTCGATTGATACTGGCGCCCGAAGCGATATAATAGTACGAGCCAGGCAGACTAGTGTCAACATGGCTCTCATGTGGTTGACACGGGACGAGGAACTGTGAATAGTGAGGCGCTTGTTCCGAAGGGGACGAGAGCCCGAAGCGTAGCGCATCGCGTCCGTTTCGGTACCGGTTGATAACCGGTCGCATTGAAATACAACGCAGGAGGGATCCCCCATGGACAAGGAATTCACCGAAGCGATGCGGATATCGCTTGCCGCGATGAAGCAGGAGATCCTCGGAAAATTGGCGGCCGCCAATGAAGACTTCAAGGCGATAGTCGAGGAGATGGATCCCAAGGATTTTGCGGATGTCGCTTCCGACGATGTGGACAGGAAGATGCTTGAAGCCCTTGGAACACAGGACATCAAACGTCTTCGCTCTATCGAGGCCGCAATCGTGCGCATCCAGCAGGGACGCTACGGTACATGCGTAAAATGCTCCAAACGCATACCGCACGAGCGGCTCGAAGCCCTTCCCTACGCGGTCATGTGCATCGATTGCCAGAAGAGCGAGGAACGCCGCAATCGCTGAGGCGTTGCGGCTTGAGCGTCCCCGCCGGCGCTAACCGAGTCGCCGGGGCATCGATTGTCAGGCCGTTCAGGCGATCGGGATGGAAATCCTGCCGGCGCGGGTGATCGCGACCAGTTCGCGGTAACCCGCGGCCATGGCCGATTCGAGTCCCGCTTCCTGGCAGGCCAAAAGATGCGCCGGCGAGTGCGCGTCGGAATTGACGCATACCGCAACGTCCCTGGCCCGAAGTTCCCGTAGTATCCAGATTTCGGGGTAGGGCGAGTCGGTTTTACCCCGTGCCATGCCGCCCGTGTTTATTTCCACGATGATCCCGCTTCCTTCCAATGCGTCGACCGCGCCCATGACGGCGTCCCTGTAGCGAGGAACGTCAAGACGGAATCGGCTGCCCCTGAAATTGTTCTTGCGGATCAGGTCGAAATGCCCCAGGATATCAAACCCGCCCACTTTGACGCATGTCGCCAGAGCTGCGTAATAGTCCTCCGCGAGCGCAAGTCCGTCGCCGCCGTATCCTCGGGCTATCAGCGCGTCGTAGCCTTCCTGGGGGCCATCCACCGTGGACAAGGGATCGTCCCCGAGCGACGCGGGCGCAACGTGATGAACGGAACCGATGCTGTAATCCAGGCCGAAGGCGTCGAATCGCCCGTCCGCAGGGCCGCACAGACCCGCGATATAATCGATCTCAAGGCCGAGGAGTACCTCCATACCGGGAGCATGCTTCCTGCCGATGGCTCGTATGGTTTCAACGTATGCGGGTAGGTCAGCCCGGTTCATGGTCCAGTCGGTCGCGAAGGGTAGTGGCGCGTGGGACGAGAACCCCAGGACCTTGAATCCGAGATCCATCGCCGCGTCAGCCATGGCCGCCGCCGGTACCTTGCCGTCGCAGAAATTGCAGTGGGTATGGTGATTCGTAAGCATGGGCACGACTATACCCGATATCGGTCATGCTTCGCGAGTGCCGATTCCGGAATCTTGCCGTCATCTCGCATGGATTATTCTTGTGTGGTATAGTCGCAATCGATCCGAGTACGAGGAGTCGACATGAAACGGGTTTTATTCGTAGTAGCGATAGCGATCATTTCTGCGGGTATCGCTTTCGCCGGTCCCGCCGCGACCGGCGTAGGCGTTTTCCTGGGGCAGCCGACCGGGTTGACCGTCGGGCTGGATCTCTCACCCACCAATTGGCTGGACTTCAAGGCCGCCTGGAATTTCGCTGATCCCAAGGGCGGCTTCAGTATCATCCTCCAGGGTAATTACGATTTGGCCTTTCCCGGCGCCCTTATAATCGAAGGAGAGGATATCGTCCCCTTCGTCGGGATCGGCGCCGAGGCGGCTATCAGCGACAACCTGGTGGAAATAGGCTTCCATCTGCCGTTCGGGCTCGATTATCGATTCAGGAAGGCTCCCATCGAGTTGTTCCTGGAAGCGGGGCTCGGGCTCTACCTGTTTCCCGCGACCAAGTTCTCTGGATCGGGCGGCCTAGGCATTCGTTACCGCTTCTAGAAGGTGTTGGTTCAACAGCCTACT
>SPCK01000233.1 GCA_004525355.1 Spirochaetales bacterium | reverse complement strand
GACGCTTTACTACGAGGACCCATCCCGCGAGTTCTTCTATCCGGATCAATTGACCTACCTGGATGCAGCGGGCGCGTTATCGGGTACGATTTTCAGCTTTCCGGCCTCGTCTTCAATCAAGGCCACCACGCCGGAAGCGTCTCCTGGCGACATCGCCTCCAACGGGACGATCCCGGAATTGAGTGTTCCATGGGAGGCTACGGAACGCGCTTCTTCCGACAGGGAATCAATAGGCGAAACGGCGGATGAGGCGGCTCGCCAAGTGGATCTACCGGGTTTCAAGCCTCCCGCCTTGGCGGCCATCTCGCCTGCAACCGATGCCGAGACCCTGCGCGCGTCGCTCGCGTGGCAGCTGACCCCGAGCGGACGCTGGGACAGGCGCTTCAAGAGCGGCGACTGGCTGGAACCAGGCGACGTAGACTGGTCTTCGTCCTATGAAATGTACAATGCCCGGCTGGCGGGCACCCTTTCCTTGAACGCGGATATATGGGGCGGGCTGCTCTCGACCAAATTGGCCCTCAGCGGTAGCTCCCAGGCGCAGGAACGGCCGATTGCCGATGACTCGAATCAAACGGTGCTGGACGCATGGGCATACCAGGACGCCCAGTATCGAAGTGATACACTGTCCGCAGCCTTTCAGCTCAAGGGAGCTCCGTTCCTGTCCTCATGGCTTTGGTCGGCGACGTCGGTCAGTTACAGCCTGGATGCCTCGCTGTACGACTACGCGTTTCAGGGTATGGTCGCGGGCACGCCGACCTACGCGACTGATACCTTCTACTGGGATGCCGAGCGCATCAAGACCCACGCACTCGGCCTGATTCTCAGCGCCCGGCCACTCGGTTTCGTGCAAGCACTGTCCCTGCAAGCCAGCTTGCCGCCGCTGACCGATTCCTATACGGGCAGGGTCGACCTGAACGCGGCTATGACATCTCTTTCCCTGCAGGCCCGTTATTATCGCCTGAGCCCAACAACCGATTTTATCTGGAGTCCTCTGACCGCCCGCCTGACCCTGGGCACGAAGCCTCTCCCTACGCTTGCCAGCACCTTCATTTGGGACATGGAAGAGGGCAGGCCGACATCGCTGGCCACGCGCCTTGCCTGGGACGCATTCAGCCTGGACCTGAATTATCGTCGCGCCGTCGCCTATGATCTGGTCCTGGTTCCAACCGCATGGGTGGTCACCGGAACCGAGGAATTCAGGCCGGCTGAACTGATATTCAATGCCCAGAAGTCATGGGCTCCGCCGTCAGTATGGAAGAATCGCGTTTCCTGGTCCCTGAAGGTCGGAGCGAGCGCACGGCAGAGTTTTTTGCGTTTCACCGATTCTTCATTGGACTTTACCACGGCGCTGACCTTCAAGGTCCACCAGTTCCTGGATATTACGTTCTCGTCCACATCGCGCAATGCCGCGCTCTGGCGCTACTACCCGGGTGCCTTCAGCCTTCCTGATGGTATCGGTTTGGAGCCGGTGAATCCCTTCGTCGATATTGCCAAGTCCTTCAACGTATTCAGCCGCACCGATCGGGAAGAGGCCCTCTTCAAACTCAAGTCCCTGTCCCTCAAGGTGGTACACCAGTTGCACGACTGGGATCTGACGCTCGATTATTCCATTAGTCCTGTTCTCTCGCCCGGAAGTGAAGATTACGAGTTCAGACCATCTTTTTCCTTGCTGCTGGCCTGGCGTGGCGTACCCGAGATCAAGAGTTCGTACAAGCTGGATGACGACGTGGAGACCTGGGATTGAAAGAGCTACCTGAAAATGCGCAAATTGCATAGCGGTTTCTTTTTATGTGGTGGACCGCGAGCAATTGTATGGACAATTTTGGAAAGTAACCGATTTTTTAAATTGGCTCAGGCTTAACAGGTTGTTGAAATAGCCGGTTACTTTTCCAACAACCTTCGCTATGCTCGCAAACCATACGGTCTGCTACGCTATAGCGACACTTCGGAAATGTTGAAAACACCGCCTCCGCGGTTTTTCAACACCCTGTTTCTGGGGATACGTCTCCCATCCCCGCGTGCTTCCTTGATTTTTTCGTGACCAGGGGGTAGGATTTCACGAACGAGGTACATTTGCCAGAATCCGCCGGAATAGCCCTTGAAGATACTCGACTCTTGGCCGACGTATGTGGCGCGAATGACTACAATCTTCGCGTTCTTGAGCGTCTTCTCGGCTGTCGCGTCTTTACCAAGGGTAACGAGCTCCTCCTGGAGTCCACTGATCCGTGCGCGCGCGAGCTTTTCGAGGGAATAGTCGGACAACTTCTTGCAGCGCTTGCCGAGGGCATGCCCGCTTCGCCGGATCTGATCACAGCCATTCACGCAAGCTTGACTCCAGAGGGCGACGCGAGGCTCGAATCGGGGCATTCCTGCGCCGATGTATTCCGTGAGGCGGCCATCCAGGTACCCGGCGCCTTTGGCAAGGTATATCCACGGACGGCCAACCAGGCCCTGCTCCTGCGGGGCATGTCCTCGCACGACATCAATTTTGCCGTCGGACCGGCCGGAACGGGAAAGACCTACCTGGCCGTGGCCTGGGCGCTTCGCGAGGTACTGATCAAGTCCCGTCACAAGCTGGTGCTCACCAGGCCCGTTGTGGAGGCTGGTGAGAGCCTTGGCTTCCTTCCCGGAGACTTGGCGCAGAAAATCAGCCCCTACCTGCGACCACTGTATGACGCGATGGAAGCCCTGGTGCCCTTCGAGGCAGTACGCCGCCTGGAGGAGAACCACACGATCGAGATTGCTCCCCTGGCGTATATGCGAGGCAGAAGCCTGAATCACTGCGTGGTCATCCTTGACGAGGCCCAGAATGCCACGAAGGAACAGATGAAGATGTTCCTGACGCGCCTGGGAGAGGGTTCCGTCGCCATCATCACCGGCGACCTGACCCAGATAGACCTACCCCGTAAATCCGAATCCGGCCTGGTGCACGCGTTGACTGTACTGGCGGATATCGATGATATTTTCGTTTGCAAGCTGGACGGGAGGGATGTCGTGCGCAATCCACTCGTCAGGAAGATAATAGAAGCTTATGAATCAGAACGATAGCGGACAACCGAGATTTGGCCATATTCGCGCCTTGCTCAGTGACAAGCGATCGGAGGATCGTTTCCGGGCCATCGTTCTAGGTACAGCATTCCTTATTACCGTACTTGCCTATACCGTTTTTGGCGCCATCAGCCAGACAGGTACCAAGCAAGTTTTTGAGGCGGGCAAGGTGGCTGATCGCGACGTCTTGGCCGAACGCGACGTGGTGTACGTAGACGAGGAAGCGACCGCGATCAGGGAAGATGCTGAAAAAAGGCTCGTGCCGGCCGTTTTTGTCGTAGATGAAGCGCTGACAAGCGCGGCCAAGGCCTCTTTCGAGGAATTCCGCTCGGGGTTTCTCGGTCGCCTTGAGGAAAGCGGATCCCGCGAGGATCTTCTGACCCGTCTGGCCTCGGATTTTCCTTCATTGGCCATGAGCCGACTCCCCGAGCGGCTCATCGATTATCCCATTCCCGCCAACGCCTTCAACCAGGCTGCCATCGTGCTGGCCATGGTGATCCAAGCGGGTATCGTCGCGCTGCCTGACGAGGGTCTGGAAAATTACAATCCTGAAATCATAGAGATACGCCGTTGGGATGATGGTCCCCTGGTATATGAGCAGGTTCCCGTGGATCGGCTGGCTACCGCCCGCACCGCCGCAAAGGCTGCGCTCGAGGTCGCCCAATCGCTCAAGCTGACGCCCGCACTCACCTCCCTGAGCTCCGACCTGGCGGCAGCGTTCCTCCGCGAGAACGCAACCTTTGACAGTGCCTTGAGCGAGCGCCGCCTCGAGGCTACAGCCGCTGCTGTCGAACCTGTCATGCGCAGGATAGCCAAGGGCGATCGAGTTATCAGGAAGGGTTTTATCGTTACCGGAGATGACCTGGCCCGCCTGGCGGCACTCAGGAGATCCATTGCTCGTTTCGACGTGCTGTTTCTGCTTGGAGGCGTCTTGCTCCTGTCGGCCCTATTCCTGGGATCGTACCTGCTTTTGAAGCGGGAAGGGCGCAATCCCTCGTTTGACCGACCGGCGTTTCTCCTGATCGTCGGACTGGCCTCCGTGTACTTCTGCCTGGCCGTGGCTGCCGCGACCTTCCTGCCGGAAGGAATCGCCGGTCTGATTGCCGTATTCATGCCGACGGCCCTCCTGTCGATCCTGATGGCCATTCTATTTACCGAACGCTTCGCCATAGTGTACACGTTGTCCCTGGCCTTTAGCCTGCTCATAGCGACTGGGCTGGACGCATCGTCGTTCGCTCTGGCCCTGTCCTCGGGTATCGGTGGCGTACTCATGGTACGCAAGGCGGAAAAACGCATCGACCTGGTCCGGGCCGG
>SPCK01000251.1 GCA_004525355.1 Spirochaetales bacterium | reverse complement strand
GCGGTCAGGCCGTTCGCCGGCGTATCGGGAGCCAGGCGTCCGGGCGAGGGCTCCGAATTCCACGGTACCCGCGACTACGTCCCGGGCGACCGCCTCCGCAGCCTCAACTGGCGCGCGGGAGCCCTCTGGGGCAAATCCGTGGTCAATATGTTCGAAGGCGCGCGGGCCATAGACGTCGGAATCATCCTCGATTGCCGCGCTGAGGCGTACCGAATCGGAGAGCAGTTCGAGGCCGCCTGTTCCGCCGCCCTGTCCTGCGCGGAAAGCTTCCTGGACGGCGGCAACCGCGTTGGATTCCTTCGCTATGGAGCCGAATTGCATTGGGTCCCGCCGGGAACGGGCCGGGATCAGCGTCTCAGGCTTCGTTCGGCATGCGCCTCGGCAGTTCTTGGCGACCACGCGGTTTTCGAACGCTTTGATCGCCTTCCTGTCAACGTATTCCCTCCCCGCTCACTGGTTCTCCTGGTAAGCCCGCTCCTTCGGGACGACCTTTCCAGCCTCCGGGGTATACGGGCGCTCGGCTACGAGGTGGTCGCACTCAGGGTCGATCCGGATGGCGACACCACGACTCAAAAAGACGTGTCGGTTGACAGGTACCGGATCCTCGCGGGCTGCGTCCTGCACGCGGAAGCTGACATTCTACTGGGCCGGCTCATCCGTTCTGGCATCGTCGTCCTGACCTGGGACCCTACGCGCCCCCTCCACTCGCTGCGTCCGCTCGGTGGGAGGCGTTCATGATCAGGATACTCGGATGGGTGGCTCTGTCCCTTCTCCCTACGGTGGCCATCGCCGCAGCTCGCTTCATCCTGCTCCGCGCGGATCTGGACGAGAAGGCGAAAGCCTTGTTCCTGCGCCAAGCCAGGATTTTCTTCGCCACAACGGCACCGTTCTGCCTCGTTCTGCTTCTGGGCGCCGGCCGCCTCGCCCTTCCGGTCATTCCCGTCATGATCCTGTCCGTTTTCGTACTCAGGAGCTTGGTCCGGGCGCTATTCCGAAGAGCATAGGATCGTGATCCCTGGTCACCAAGACTTACGGTCTCCACTATTTATGGACCGGATCTTCACCCGAAAAGTCGGCGGTTGGTGTATCGTTGGTTTCCCATCCGTAGATGCCACTCTGAAGTATCTGTTTGCCGTGACGCCAGTTGGACATCGCTTTCAATCAACGCCTCCCAATCTTGTCTAAAACAGCGTGACCGTAAACTCTGATTGACAATTGTAAAGGCAAGAGCAAAAATCAATGGTTCCGATACTGCCGTGCACCTACATCAGCAGCGCAGTCCAACGAAATGGGGAAAACAATCAGGCGACGGACGGTTTTCCCATCCCGACGCAACGTGACATTTCCGGAGAACTTGACCGTTCCTGTCAGCACCACCCTGATCCGTCGGGCGGGCTTCGAAAACAATGTCGGCAGAGAGGGGAGAGTACAATGGATGTACCCAAGACACGCTGGGCAACCACTGTCGATGGCGCCTCGATCGCTTTTCAGGAACTCGGTCATGGCGACACGACCCTCGTCGTTGTACACCCTTGGTCATCACATCTTGAGGTGTATTGGGAAGAACCCCGGTTTGCACATTTCATGCGTCGCCTCTCGCGTAGTCTTCATATCGTTCACCTGGATAAACGCGGCATGGGCATGTCAGACCGCATAGCCGGTGCGCCCGACGTGAGCCTCCTCATGGACGACATCGGTGCTGTCATGGCTACTGCCGGCGTAGAGCGAGCAGCGGTCTTTGGTTGGGGCGGTACAGGAGGCGCGCCTCTGGCGGCGCTCTTCGCTGCGACATATCCGGAAAGAACCCTCGCCCTCCTTCTCGACGGGCAACTCCATAAGAGATGGTCGCCCGATACGCCTGACTGTGATACCGATGAAGAATGGGACGACTATTTACGCATTTTTGCGACTATATGGGGTGACGACGACCACGCGATTCAATGCGCGCAAATGTGCTTCGGCAATCGGCCTGAAGACTTTCCCATCAATGATACTCACCTTTTGCACTGGTGGACCAAGATGATGCGGTACTCGGCCACTCCGAGCAGCATGCTCGCATTTTCGCGCATGTGGCACGAGACGGACATCCGACCTGCTCTGCCCACAATTCATACGCCCACCGCTATTATCTTCAAGGCTGACGCCGCTGAGACCGCTCCTCAAGACGAGGACCAGCGTTCGTGGAAGGAATTCAATGTCTCGCATATCCCTGGTGCCAAGCTGGTCGAGGTGCCCGGGGCAGCTCACGTAATATGGATGGAAGACCCGGAGCTCTATGTCTCCGCCATCGAGCGGTTTCTGAAGTCAGTGCGCGACGAAGAGGTCGAACTCGACCGCATGCTAGCCACCGTACTCTTCACCGATGTCGTCGAGTCCACGAAAAAAGCTTCCGAGCTCGGCGATCAACAGTGGAATGAACTCCTCGATCGTCACCATGCTGCTGTTCGTGCAATGCTCGCCCGTTATCGCGGTACCGAAGTCAAGACAATGGGTGATGGCTTTCTCGCTACTTTCGACGGGCCAGCCCGTGCGGTTCATTGTGCTAAAGCCATCTGTGACGCAGTCAAACCGTTGGGCCTCGAGGTCCGCTCCGGATGTCACACGGGTGAAATCGAGTTGGCAGGCGCCGATGTGGGCGGCATCGCTGTCCACATCGGCGCCCGAGTCGCCGCTTTGGCGAAGCCCTCCGAGGTCCTCGTCAGCTCGACGGTCAAGGACCTCGTCGTCGGGTCAGGACTCGCTTTCAAGGATCGCGGCGAGCATGAGCTTAAAGGCATTCCAGGCCGTTGGCGGGTATACGCTTTGGATTCTTCACACTAAGGGGGACACACACCCGCTCAAGCTGGCGGCGGCTGGGTGGACGAAACCGCCAGTACCGTCCCGCCCTTCCTGACCGAAGGCGAGAACAGTGTTGCTGTCTGCCTGCCCCAGATCAAAACCGAAGACGTTTCCCTCTATCGCGCCACAGTCACTACAGGCGGTCGACTCGTTGTACGCGATGGCAAGCCCGTAGTTCTGGGTTATTTCGAAGAGCCTGTTTGTACATTCAGCCTGAATTTGCGAATTCCAAGGCGTCGCATTACTCTTACAGCATATATTCTGCAATTCGGCCCGCCGGGCGGCATACGCGCTTGCATGCGCTACACCCCAAGGGGATCCGGGATCACGGGAGCCACGATGTTGCTTGAGCGAATCACCGAAGCCGTTTTCCTCGTGGATATACCGGAAGCGGATCTGAGGATACTCTGCGCCTGTCCCGAGAATGTCGTCAAATTCCTCGCTCGCGCCGGATTTATCAAAAAAATCGAACGCGATGGAGTCCGGTTCGAAACGGGTCCAAACGCCATACTCCTTTCCGAATTACCCGTACAGAATGGGCGCTTCTGCAATCTGGCGGAATTCCCGGTCCTCCAGATGCTCTATCTGCAAGGTATGCTGCTTCCCGGACACCCGAACAATACCGGCCGCAGACCCATGATCATCGGCTTGCGCGACCAGGTCCAGGCTCAGGCCGAATACATCTACTGCGGCAATTACGGCATCACTGATCCAGACGAACTCTCCCCGGAAGACCGCGATCTGGGCGAACGCATCCTCAGGATCAAGCGCTGGTTCGCCTTCGGGAATTTCCGCCCGACCGATGAGCTTCTCGACCTCAAAACGATCGACAGCCCCATCATCGAACTTCGCGACGGCGTCTTTCTCAGGCGTCAGGGCGTGAACCGTTACGAATTCATTTACCGCGGCAACACCCTGAACGTGGATCTCAACCTGGGTCCGAATCAATCCTATGGCTGCCCTTACACGCTCCCATCGGTACCGGCTCGGCGGGAAGGCTTTTCCGTGGTCCACCTCGGTGAAGGCGACGGATGGGATCCCGAACGCCCGTGCATGTCTTCCATTGTAATGCATCATGGCGAGGCGTACCTGATCGACGCGGGACCCAATATTGAAGAAAGCCTTGAGGCTGTCGGACTCGGCGTCAACTGCATACGCGGCATCTTCCATACCCATGTCCATGACGACCATTTCGTCGGCCTCACCGCCCTAATCCGTGCGGAACGGCGCTTGAGCTACTGGGCTGCTCCGGCGATTCGACG
>SPCK01000161.1 GCA_004525355.1 Spirochaetales bacterium | reverse complement strand
TGCGACCGTGACCGAAGGCGAGCGCCAGGGGACGAAGCGAAAATCCTCGCGCGCGCTCAAGGTACCGATGAGGGGCGGCTCCCTTTTAGGGAGACGCGCCGCGTGGGAAGTACATGCGCGCGCGAGATTGCAGCGGAGTACTCGGCCCGCGCGTCGCGCGGGAGGCGCCAAAAAGGAACGGGGGGCTCGGGTCTCAGCGGTTGTCGCGCTTGTAGGTCTTGCGGTCCATGGCCGCCAGGATGCTCTTGCGCAGCCGGATGGACTTGGGCGTGACCTCGACCATTTCGTCGTCCTGCAGGTATTGTATGGCGCGCTCGAGGGTCATGGGCTGGACGGGCGTGAGGGTCAGGGCTTCATCCTTGAGGACCGAGCGCATGTTGGACAGCTTCTTTTCCTTGGCGGGGTTCACGTTGAGGTCGGTGTCGAGGTTGTGCTCGCCGATGATCATGCCCTCGTAGATCTGCTCCCCTGGGGTGATGAACAGGCGCCCGCGCGGTTCGAGGTGATAGAGGCCGTAGGTGACGCCCTTGCCGGCCCGGTCCGACACCAGGAATCCCATGAATCGGTCGTTGAAGTCGCCGCGGTAGTCCTCGTAGCCCAGGAAATAGGAATTCATGATGCCCGTGCCCTTGGTGTCCGTGAGGAAGCTGTCGCGATAGCCGATCAGGGCGCGCGAAGGCACCGAGAATTCCAGGCGCACGCGGGCGCCTTCATGGCAGGTGTACGAGAGCATACGGCCCTTGCGCATGGTCATCTTCTCGGTGACCACGCCGGCGTAGACTTCCATGCAGTCGACGGACAGGTGCTCCACCGGTTCGAGCTTCTTGCCGTTCTTGTGCTTGAATATGACCTCGGGGCGCGACACGCAGATCTCGAAGCCCTCGCGCCTGAGGGTCTCGATCAGGATGACCAGCTGGAACTCGCCGCGGCCGCGCACGATGAATCCGCCGCCGGAGCCCTTGGCCTCCTCAACCTGGATGGACACGTTCTTGAGGGTTTCCTTGCGCAGGCGCTCCAGGAGCTGCAAGGATTGCAGGTTCTTGCCCTCGAGGCCCGACAGCGGCGAGGTGTTGACGAAAAATTTCATGGAGACGGTCGGCTCGTCGACGACGATGCGCTTGAGGGCCTTGGGCGCCTCGCGGGTGCAGATGGTGTCGCCGATGTGGACGTTATCTATGCCGGACAGGACCACGATGTCGCCGGGCTCCGCTGAGTTGGTCTCGACGAGCTTGGGTCCCGCGTAGGTATGCAGCTTGGTGATGTTCAGGACCTCACGGGAATCGTCCTCCCCGATGCAGACGAGCTTGTCGTCAAAGTGGGCCCGGCCGTTGACGATCTTGCCGATGGCCTGCCTGCCGAAGTAGTCGGAATACGAGAGATCCGAGACGAGCATCTGGAAGGGCTCGCCGGCAATGTAGGCCGGGGCCGGGATATCGCGGATGATGGCCTCGAACAGGGGCGACAGGTCGGCGCCTTCCGATTCGAGTGCGATCTGCGCGACCCCGCGCTTGCCGATGGCGTACAGGAGGGAGAACTCGGTCTGGGTCTCGGTGGCGCCCAGGTCTATGAACAGGTCGAATATCTCGGAGAGGACCTCGGCGGGCCTGGCGTCGGGACGGTCGATCTTGTTGATGACGACGATGATGGACAGGCCTCCCTCGAGCGCCTTGTTGAGCACGAAGCGGGTCTGCGGCAGGGGGCCTTCCGATGCGTCGACCAGCAGGATGGCGCCGTCGACCATGGACAGGGCGCGCTCGACCTCGCCGCCAAAGTCCGCGTGGCCGGGGGTGTCCAGGATATTGATTTTGACACCGTTCCAGACCACCGAGCAATTCTTGGCGGCTATGGTGATGCCGCGCTCGCGCTCCAGGTCCATGCTGTCCATCAGGCGCTCGGGCGCCTCCTGTCCGACGCGGAATACGCCGGATTGGCGGAACATGGCGTCGACGAGCGTGGTCTTGCCATGGTCGACATGAGCTATTATGGCGATGTTGCGAATCGCCGGGTTTGAAGCGTCTTTGTGGGGCACGTGCTGTTCCTGGTTTCTCGAGTAGGGAGGGAATAGGGCAGTATACCGGAATACGGCCGGTGCGTATACGGCAGGGCCGCCGCAGCGGGGCGGCTTGCTCAGGGACCGCCATCCGGGCTAGCATCCGGGACGTGATAATAGCCGCACGGTTTCGGGGCTTGGCGGCCCTGTACGCATCCGCCGTTCTGTTCGCGTTCACCTCGCTGTCCGTGAAGCTCGCCTCGGCCGGCTTTGCGGGCACGTTCATTTCCGCGACCCGTTTTGCGATCGGTACGATCCTGTCGCTCGCCCTGGTCGTCGCCGGACGGCGGGGGCTGGGCGGGGCACGCAAGCTCGACTGGTTCTTGCGCGGTTTTTTCGGGGCGGTGGCGATGGCGGCCATGTATGTGGCCATCGCTCTCACCGGTCCGGGGCGGGCGACAGTGCTTACAAACGTGTATCCGGTGTTCGTTACGCTGTTCGGGGTCGCGTTTTTCGGCGAGAAGGTGAGCGGGCGGACTCTCAGCTCGCTGGCGCTGGCCACCGCGGGAGCGATCATCGTGATGCGGGACGGCTCGGGAGCGAACCTGGCTGGAGATCTCTTGGCGCTCGGAGGGGCGGTGCTGGGCGGCGTGGCCGTCAACTACGTGCGGCGGGCGTCGAAAGCAGGTTGCGATCCCTTCGTACTCTATCTGTCGCCGAGCCTCCTCGGGTTGCCCTTGTTCCTGTTCGCTCCATTGCCCGTGGCGATTCCCGGAACCGCGAGCCTGGTCTTCCTTTTCGCCGCGGGAATCGGGGCGTTTCTTGCGCAGGCACTGATGGCCACCGGCTACCGTACGGTTCCGGCGGGTAGGGGCAGTATCGTGTTCTATGCCGAGACCGGGCTCACCGTGCTTCTGGGCGTGCTCTTGACAGGCGAGCGTTTCACGGTGCGGTTTGCAGTCGGTCTGGTGCTGATCGCCCTGGGACTGTGGATCAACAGCGGGCGGAGCGGCCGTCCCGTAGCCGCGGATGGAAGGATGCCCGCCGGGGGAATGTCACAGGAACCTTGAGCGGCCGACAGGATCCGGACGTGTGCCCTGGGGAACGTTGTGCAGCCTATGTGCCGCTCGCCACGCCCCACAGTCGTACCGTGCCGTCCCAGCTTGCCGAGGCGAGCAGGGTTCCCGATGGGTCGAAGGCGATCCGCAATACCGGCTGCCCGTGGCCCGAGAGCGTGGCCAGGCGTCTCCCCGTCGCGACCTCCCAGATGCCGACGGTGCCGTCATGGCTCCCGGTTGCCAGCAAGGATCCATCGGGGCTGAAGGCCACGCCGTTCACGAAGTGCGAGTGCCCTTCGAGCGTGCGCATGAGACGGAAATCATTCGCGTTCCAGAGGCGCGCGAGGTTATCGTCGCTGCCGGTGGCCAGGATCTGTCCGTCCGGGCTGAAGGCCACATCTCCGACATTGGACTGGATCGGCAGGACGGCGATGACGCGCCCCGAACCGGCCTCGAGCACCGTCACGCCGTCGACGGTCTTTCCCAGGGCCAGCATGGTGCCAGACGGGTTATAGTCGACACTGAGGAAATACGCGCCGCTCGTTCCTTCCTGAAACTCCCAGGCCGGTGTTCCCTTGTCGAAATCCCAAACCCGCAAGCCGGTCGTGAATGCCACAGTCGCCAAGCGCTTTCCGGAGGGGTCGAAATCCAGGTCCCATACGGTGGAAGGCAGCGCCTCCAGGGTACGCAGGAGCGCACCGGTCGACGGATCGAAGACGCGCACCGCTCCCGAAGCCCCGCCGACGAGCAGCGCCGTTCCGTCGGGGCTGAAGGCGACCGCCACCTCGTGGGTCGGCGTCTTCTGGAGACTGAACAGGAGCCGCGTACTCGGCAGTTCCCAGACGGGTAGTGCGCTCCTGCCCGCGGCGCAGGCGAGCAGCGTCCCATCCGGGCTGAAGGCGACGGAGCATTGGCTCCCTTGGACTCTTGAGAATCCTTCCAGTGAGAGCATCATGAGTTGGTCGGCATCCGCGGCGTTGGTGGCGTTTATTCGTTCAAGCCGCGGCAGGGGCGCCGAGGAGCCGATGGCGGCTTCAAGGTTCGCCGATGACGGGCGGCGCGACAAGGGCTTGCCGGCGGTGCAGGCTGCCAGGAGCAGCAGGGCGATTCCGGCTCCCACGATAGCCAGTCCAGGTTCTCGCATGGATTCCTCCTGTCCGACGACCGCGTCATCGCGCGCTGGATGGCAGCGCGAGGGGGCGCAGCGTAAATCCCGGCGCGCGCTCACTTGGCAGCGCGCGGAGCGCGGGGACGGCCCGAAACGGGACGTCCTGTATCCTCAGCCTGCGCGCGGGCCGGATTGCAGCGAAGGACCCGGTCGGCGCCGACGGGCGCCGACGCGCCCAAAAAGAACCGGCCACCCCGGATGCCGGAGCGGCCTCCTGTTTATTGAAGCTACCGTATCGGCGCGCCGATTTACTGCCTTCCGATGGTGGCGACCATGATGGCTTTTATCGTGTGCAGGCGGTTCTCGGCCTCGTCGAACACCACGGAGTGGCGCGAGCGGAACACCTCGTCAGTGACTTCCTGCTCCATGATGCCGTGCTCCTTGCCGACAGAGCGGCCGACTTCGGTATCCTGGTCGTGGAAGGCGGGGAGGCAGTGCAGGAATATGCAGTCGGAATTGCCGGTTTTGCGGATGAAGTCCATGGTGACGCGATAGGCCTTGAGCTGGGCGATGCGCTCGGCGAACTTGGCTTCCTCGCCCATGGATACCCAGACGTCGGTGTACAGGACGTCGGCGCCTTTGAGGGCCTCGTCGGCCTTGGCGATGTCGAAGAACTCGATCGTGCCGCCGGTGGCCGCGGCGATCTGCTTCATCTCGGCGGTCAGCTTCTCATTGGGCCACAGTTCCTTGGGGGCCAGAGCGACGAACTGCATGCCCATCTTGGCGGAGCCGATCATCAGGGCGTTGCCCATGTTGTTGCGCGCGTCGCCGCAGTAGACCATCTTGACCTTGGACAGGGGCTTGGCCACGTGCTCCTCGATGGTCAGGAGGTCGGCGAGTATCTGGGTGGGGTGGTCGTCGTCGGTCAGGCCGTTCCAGACGGGCACGCCGGAGTGCTTGGCCAGTTCCTCAACGAGTTTTTGGGAGAATCCGCGGTATTGGATGCCATCGTACATGCGCCCCAGAACCTTGCCGGTGTCCTCAATGGATTCCTTCTTGCCCATCTGGCTGTTGGTCAGGAACGTCGCGTTGCCACCCTCGTCCCAGCATGCGGTCTCGAAGGCGCAGCGGGTGCGGGTGCTGGCCTTGTCAAAGATGAGGACGATGTTCTTGCGTTCCAGGAGGTCGCCGCGGACGCCCGCGCGCTTCTTGGCCTTGAGGTCGGCTGAGAGGTCGAGCAGATAACGGATTTCTTCGGAAGAATAATCCTTGAGTGTAAGGAAACTGCGTCCTTTGAGGTTGACGGGCATAGCGATCCTCCTTGTTTGTTGTAGCGGCCGCATCCTCGTCGGCGGGACGGGATAGGACGCGTTTCGGGTATAGCAC
>SPCK01000266.1 GCA_004525355.1 Spirochaetales bacterium | reverse complement strand
TGCCTGAGAGCGGTCAAGTCCTGGATGCATGCGCGGCTCCGGGAGGCAAGACACTCGTGCTGGCAAGCCGGCTTCCCGCGGGAGCGTCCATTCTCGCCAATGAACTTTCCAGTGACCGTCGTCGTCGGTTAGTCGACGTTCTGGATTCCCGTCTGCCAGCGGATCGACGCTGCCGGGTGACGGTATCGGGTTTTGACGCAGCGGCAGCGGGAGGACGGACCAGCGAGCGCAACCGGTTCCCGGCGATACTTCTGGATGCGCCCTGCTCAAGTGAACGCCATGTCCTGGCCGACCCGAAGGCGCTGGAAGCGTGGACTCCGGCGCGCGTAAAATTCCTATCGCGGCGGCAGTGGTCTCTCCTTTCCAGCGCTTTTCTGATGCTGGCTCCCGGAGGATCGCTGGTGTACGCAACATGCGCACTGTCGCCCGAGGAAAACGACGGCCCGGTTGCTCGCCTGCTCAAGAAATACGGAAATGCCGTCAAACTGGACCCACTCGTGCCCGAATCCGGGGCGGAGCGTACGGAATATGGAATTCTATTCCTTCCCGATCGCTCGGCCGGAGCGGGACCGCTGTATATTTCGCGGTTGGCCAAGAGTGTGTGACCTGGATGGCGCGCGTCGGCCAAGCGTCGGCTCCTCCATCCGGGTTCACTGGTACGGAGGGTTTATTCTTCCTTCAGATCCTCTTCCTTGCCGCCCTTGGTTTTGAACAGCAGTTCCTTTTCATTGATCCTGGTTTCAAGCTCCTCGACCTGGCCGAGGGTCTCTTTGATGGCCGGCGAGTCCCGGGAAACGTTGTGCTGACCCTTTTCGACAAGGGTCTCGTAGACTTCAGCACCCAGTTTGGCAGTGAGTTTCTGTGCCTGGGACCTGAGTTGGATGATCTCGACTTTCAGAACACCCAATTCTCCCCATTGCTGGGCCTTGTCGCCAACCTTGCTGAGAATATCCTTTGAAGTGGAAAGCCCCTGATCAACGAATGCCTTGATCTTGTCCGAAAATGCCATGTGATCCTCCTGGCGCCACTGGCGCACGTTAAAATTCGCCCTGTTTCATGAAAAAATCAATCGTAAAAGCAGCTTTTTCAAAATTTAACCCGTGTTGTGTACAGACAGGGTTCACCATGCGGTGTCGTTTTTTCCTTTTTATATTGACAGGAACCATAGTCGGTACTATATCCTGTATGGAGAATATAATATGGATACCAGTGATGGTATGCGCGGCATTGCAAGAATCATACCAACCATTGTAATCCAGCCCGCGTTTCTCCTCATTTTTTTGGAGGATTTCAAATCGTGAGATGTCCGCATTGCCTGTCAATGGATGATCGAGTGATAGATTCACGAACCCTGGCCAACGGAGAGAGTATCCGCCGCAGGCGTGAGTGCCTGTCCTGCGGCTACCGCTTTACGAGTTACGAGCGCATCGAGGAGAAACCCCTCCTGGTCATCAAGCGAGACGGCCGGCGCGAGCCGTACGACCGCGCCAAGGTGGAACGAGGTATTCAGCGGGCCCTTGAGAAACGCCCCATCTCGCAGATGACCACCGAGAACATCCTCAACGAGATTGAGGATGAAGCGGCAATGGCAGGCAAGGGAATGAACGAGGTGCCTTCCACCGTCCTGGGTGAGATGACGCTCCACAAGCTGTATGCCTTGGACAAGGTGGCGTACATTCGATTCGCGAGCGTGTACCGAAAATTCGAGTCCATGGACGAGTTTATTCAGGAAATCGAGCGGCTCGAGAACGCTCGGGATGGAGAATAGGCCGATGGCGGACTCCCAACAGGTATTTCCGGAGTGGCGCGCTTTTCTCGGGTCAACCGAGGAAGGCGGCCGTTTCGTCGCAAAACGGTCGGGGTCGATTGAGCGATACGACAGAAGCAGGATCGTTACGGCCATCGAGAAAGCTTTTCGCGCGGTCAAGGGCGTCGCGGACCGTGACTTGGTCGATCGTCTGGCTGCCGACGTGGAGACGCGGCTCACTCTCATGATGTCCGGGCGGCACCGAAATTCCATCCCGGCCATAGAGGAAATACAAGACCAGGTCGAGTTGGCGCTCATCGAGGCCAAGGAAGCCGAAACCGCTCGCGCCTATATCCTGTACCGCGCCAAGAGGGAAGCGGTTCGCGACGCGCAGCGGCTCATGCTCGACATCAATACCACCATGGACGGCTACCTGGCGCAGGTCGACTGGCGAGTCAAGGAGAATGCCAACGTCAATTACAGTCTGGGCGGTCTGATTCTGCACAATTCCGGTACCGTCACCGCCAACTACTGGCTCAAGAACATCTACCCCGGGGAAATCGCCGAGGCGCACCGCAACGCCGACTTTCACATACATGACCTGTCGATGTTCTCCGGGTATTGCGCCGGTTGGTCGCTGAGACAGCTCATCGCGGAGGGACTGGGCGGCGTTCCTGACAAGATTACCAGCGCGCCTGCCAAGCACCTGTCCACCCTTGTACAGCAGATGGTCAATTTTCTCGGGATCCTCCAGAATGAGTGGGCCGGAGCCCAGGCGTTCTCCAGCTTTGACACCTACCTGGCTCCCTTCGTCAAGGCCGACGACATGAGCGAGGATGAGGTTCGGCAATGCATTCAGTCCTTCATGTTCGGGGTAAACACGCCCAGTCGCTGGGGCAGCCAGGCGCCGTTCACCAATATCACGCTGGACTGGATCTGCCCGGCCGATCTACGCGATTTGCAGGCTGTCATCGGCGGCGTGGGGCAGCCTTTTACCTACGGGGAATGCCGGGAGCAGATGGATACTATCAACAAGGTATTCATCGAGTTGATGCTCGGCGGGGACGCCGACGGGCGGGGCTTCCAGTACCCCATTCCTACGTACAACATTACGCGGGACTTTGACTGGGAGAGCCCAAACGCGAGGCTGTTGTTCGAGATGGCGGCCAAGTACGGCACGCCGTACTTCCAGAATTTCGTCAATTCGGACCTGGATCCAAGCGACGTCCGCTCGATGTGCTGCAGGCTCCAGCTGGACAAGCGCGAGTTGCGCAAGCGCGGTGGAGGCTTGTTCGGTTCCGACGAGTTGACCGGGTCCATCGGCGTCGTGACTCTGAACCTTCCGCGTATCGGGTACCTGGCGCAGGGCAAGGGAGAGTTCTACCGGAAACTGGACGCGCTGACTGATCTCGCGGCGAAGAGCCTGTCCATCAAGCGCAAGGTGATAACACGCCTGTTGGAAGGTGGGCTGTTTCCGTATACGAGGCGCTACCTGCGGAATTTTGACAATCACTTCAATACGATCGGCCTGGTGGGCATGAACGAGTGTTGCCGCAATTTCCTGGGAGAGGACATCGCCGGCCTTGCCGGAAAAACGTTTGCGGAAGAGGTCCTGGATCACCTGCTCAGGCGACTGGCTGATTATCAGGAAGATACGGGCGAATTGTTCAACCTGGAGGCCACGCCGGCGGAGAGTACGTCGTACCGCCTGGCAAAGCACGACAAGTCAAAATATCCGCAAATCGTCACCGCGGGGGTCGATGAACCGTATTATACCAATTCTTCACAGCTGCCCGCCGATTTTACGGAAGACCTTTTCGAGGCCATGGACCATCAGGAGTCGCTCCAGGGAAAATATACCGGTGGCACGGTGTTCCACATGTTCCTGGGAGAGGCGGTCGATGACTGGCGGGCGGTGCGCGACCTCGTTCGCGCGGTGTCCGGCCGCTACCGCATTCCATACTACACGGTGACTCCTACATTTTCGGTGTGCCCGGTTCACGGCTATATTTCCGGAGAGCATTTCAGTTGCCCCACGTGCAAGGCTGAGAAGGAAGCGCGTATACGGGAAGAGATCGCCGTACTTGAACGGGAACTCGCGGATTGATACAGGGAGTTCAAGGGATCGCCGGACCTTGACGTTGACAGAATCAGGATGGCCTGCCTGCCGGGGCCGCCATCGGGTTATGATGGCTTGCTGCAATCTGAAAACCTGGGGGG
>SPCK01000493.1 GCA_004525355.1 Spirochaetales bacterium | reverse complement strand
GCCCGGGCCTCGTCAAAGGACAGGTCGTGAGCGTCGAGCAGAAGGGATTGGTCGCTCTGGGCGATGAGCGGTCGGCTTTTCATTGTCAGAATGTTGTACCATGCGCCCGGACACACTGTCAAAGCGCGGCCGATGCGCAATATCCTGCTTGACTGGGACAAACAGGCTGCTGACATACCGCGAAGGCGAACTGTCGGCAGCTACATTAATGTCGCAATCGCGCGGGGAGCCGACTTTATCAGGACCCTGCTTATCGATACACAAGTGGAGCGCGATTGAAAGGCGAAGGAGGTTTTCACTCACTCAGGGACAGTTCAATCCGTATCGGAAGATGGTCGGAATAACCTGAACACGAGCGGCCGTTCCAGCCCAGCGGATTTCCATCGCCGTCCACCAGAAAGTCGGGAGGAATCGCGCTGAAAGATTCAAACCTGAAAAAGGGGCCAGACAAGGCTCTCGCAGACAGGAAGATGTTGTCGATGCGTTCTTCGATCCCGCCATGAACGTAGCTGTATCCGCCGGCGTCTTCCCACGGGCAGTACAAAACCGGGCCGCCGCTCGCGGTCGCATGTACCCCGGCCGCCTTGAGGACGGTCGTCGCGTCGCCGCTTATCTGGAGCCAGTCGCCGGTCCCCGCCGCGGGGGACATGAGCGCCGTCGGATAGGCCCGGCCGACACGCAGGTATTCATCGTGGCTCTCGTTCAGGTCGCCGGCCAAAACTATCGCGAGATCCGGATCGCGCGCGAGGCGCTCGCCGATAATTGCGCCCGCCAGGCTCGCTGCTGACCTGCGATCGGCTTCCGTCTCCGCCGCGCCGCCGAGCTTGCTCTTCCAGTGCGCGGCGAATATCGCAAGTCGGTGTCCCTGGACGTCGAGTTCGACCTCGAGGAGGAATCGCGGAACCGAAGCTGCCCCATCCTCCGGGGGTGTCGCCCGGTGCGCCCTGGCCGAAACGACCGGATAGCGGGACAGTATGCCGCACGCCACCAGGGCATCTTCTTCCGGCGCCCGGACGACACAGCCATACCCGCCCAAGGCTGCTCCCAGGTCCGCCAGTACGCGGGCATTCTCCGCCTCCTGGACAACCAGTACGTCCGGTCCGCCCGGTACCGCCGCCGACACCGCTGACGACAATGCTTTCAGCCGCAACCTGTACAGGCGGTCGTTCCACGTTCCTCCAGCTACCGAGAATTCGCGGTACTCGCCTCCCTGGTCGACTGGATCGAAAAGATTCATCAGGTTGTAGCTCATGATGACGATTCCACCATGTTGACGCGCCTCAAACGCGCAGCCGGAGCAGGAGGCAAGGAGAAAAATCAGGAGAAAGATGCAGGACAGACGTTCGATGCGCACGACGCGCCTCCCGTTACGACCGATCGTACGGGAGCGGACCGGTCAGCTGCGGAGCAGAAACTCCTGCCCGACAGACGCTATCGCGCGGCGCGCCGCTTGCGAATCGACGCATACCGGCTCGAAATCAACGCCCGTTATCGCGCGATACGCATCCATGTATCGCAGGGCCGTCTCGATCCGGACGTCATCGTCGATGGTCGGCGGCTCGCCGTCACCCGAGAATCCGCGGTCCACGAGCCAGCGGCGGAAAGTTTCCTTGTCCAGTTCACGCTGATGATCTCCGGAGGCGAAACGCGACGCATACTCCTCCATATACCAGTAGCGGCTCGAATCCGGGGTATGGATCTCGTCGGCTACCACGAGCTTGCCGTCGACGAGGCCGAACTCGTACTTGGTATCCACGAGCACCAGGCCTCGTTTCTCCGCCAGCTCCTGCCCGCGGGCGAACAGCGAGAGGGCGCCGCGTTCGACTTCTTGCCAAAGGTTCGCATCGACGGCCCCTGTGGCGACCAGGTCCGCGCCAGAGCACGGACGATCATGGCCAGACGCTTCCTTGGTGGAAGGCGTGACCAACGGATGCGGGAATTTCTGGTTGTAGCGCAGTCCGGAGGGCAGGTCGATCCCTGGAATGGGGCGGCCAGCCTTGTAGTCGCGCCAAGCCGACCCTGTCAGATAGCCGCGTACGACGACCTCCGCGGGGAGCATGTCGCAACGG
>SPCK01000276.1 GCA_004525355.1 Spirochaetales bacterium | reverse complement strand
TCCTGGCATCGGGTTCCTGACTGCGCTGGTCATCGCCGCGCTGGCAACCCCCGCCGCTGCGCAGCAGCTTGCGCCCGTTCCTGGCGCCATCCCTGAAACGGGAACCGTGGCCGTACTTGGATCGGCACTTTCCGCTGCCGAGTCGGACGCTTCCATGGCGCCGCGGACGCCATTCGGCAATCTGGAACCTTCAACAATCGATCGCCCGCTCCGCTCGATACAGACGGGTTTGCCCGAATGGCCGCATCATGCCGGTCCCGATCGATACGGCCTGCCCATGCCCTTCGGAGATGCGCAATTCGAGCGCTACCGCGAATCCTACCTGAGCGGTGGCGGCAAGAAATGGCTTGAGGCCGTCTTTGCCCGATCACGGACGTATTCGTCGTTCATCCGCGAACGCATCCGCTTCTACGGCATCCCCGAAGAAGTGTTCTTCCTGCCGTTCATTGAATCAGAGTACTCGCCCAAGGCCGTCAGCAAGTCCGGCGCAGCCGGGTTGTGGCAATTCATGCGCAACAGCATCGGCGGATACGACATGAGGATCGACGATTGGGTGGACGAGCGCCGCGATTTCATGAAGAGTACCGAGGGAGCCCTACGGAAAATCCTGTGGAATCACGATCGCTTCGGGGATTGGCTCCTGGCCATCGCCGCCTTCAATTGCGGGGCCGGCGCCATGGACAGGGCGATCGCATCGGCTGGCGGCGTCAAGGACTACTGGATCCTCAGGCAGAAGAAACTTCTGCCGCCTGAAACGATGAACTACATACCCAAATTCCTTGCCGTGGCCTGGTCGGCCATGCACGCCGGCAGGAACGGCATCGCCATCTCGTGGGATGACCCGATGCAATGGGCTACGGTAATCGCGGATCGTCCGGTCGAGCTTGGCATGCTCGCCCTGGTCGCCGGTATTCCACCGGACGAGCTCAAGCTGGGCAACGCGGAGCTGCGCTACGGCATCACGCCGCCGGACCGCGCCTACCGGCTCAAGGTTCCCGTTGGCACCGAAGCCGCGGTACAGAAAGCGCTTGCATCCAGGGACGTCCTCATGAATACGTACCTGCACGTCATCAATTCCGGCGACACCGTGTCCGCCCTCGCGAGGCATTACGGTGTCAGCGTTGCGATGATCGTCAGGCTCAACCCGGGGCTGGATCCCGACCGCGTCTGGATCGGGCAGTCCATCGCAATTCCGGCGCTGGCCGACAGGGGACCCTATTCGTCCCCAAAGGCGTTTGATGACGAATTGAGGTTCGGCGGCTCGTACATCGTCAGGAAGGGCGATACGTTGTGGAGCATCTCGCTCGAATACGGAATCCAGCCGGAGACACTCGCCCAGAAGAACGGCCTCAGCCTGACGAGCATCTTGCGTGAAGGCTATACCCTGAACGTGCCGATACTGGAATGATGGCAACCTTCGGAGATTCTGGCCGCATGCGCATGAGCACTTTTGCCACGGCTGTACTACTGCTGACTCTCCCATGCACGCTTCCGGCCGAGGAGCCTGTCCCGGTCACGATAAAGGCGTCGGTCGACTGGGAAGCGGGAGCGCTAACGGCTGACTTCGCCGTTGATCTCGTCCAAGCCGGACTGCGCTTGCCGTCAGGCCGCGCCGAGGCGGAACGCCTCCTGGAGCGATGGGTCCCCGAGCTGGTCGAGCCGACGGTATTGGGCATCATCGTCGACTCCCGACGCACGATCTCCGACACGCTTTCCGACGGCACAGCGGATCCCGCCGCGTTCCGCGGCTTCCTCGAGCGGGGCCGCAGGCTCTCCGCCGTGATGAGCCGGGACTTGCGCTTCCTGGAAGCGAGCTACGAATGGCGCCTTTCCGACCTGTCCGCTCTTTACGGTAGCCATTCCACGGCCATGCCATTGACTCCCATGCTGACGTACACGCCGACAAGGGCGTATTCCGGAATCGTCGTGTACATACAGGGAGCGCTACCGGTCAGGGGAGAATACCTGCCCGGCCGTCTGGTACCGTGCCTTCTGCCGCGGGTATATGACGAAGATATGACCGTGATCCTGGATCGCTACCACGTCGATCCTTCGATCCTTCGCTCGCGCGGAAGCGTCGCGTACGCGTATGCACTCGATGACCCGATCATAGAAGAACGGGCTGGGGGCGACCCGCTTCGCATACTGGCGTCAGCCGCATTCGGTTCCTTCCGTACAGACGCGATCATCCGACGAGATGACGCTCTCAAGATACTGGGCGACCCCGCCAACCGGGATCTGATCCGGGCGGGCAGGGTCGTTTTCGTAATCGACAGGCCCTGACGGCGAAAGCCGACGATCGGGCACGATAGCTCTATCGCTCGGCGAGCATCATCCGTACGAATACTTTGGCATCTCCCAGGATATTCTCGATCTTGGCATACTCGTTGGGCGCGTGCATCGTCTCGTCCTGTTTGCTCCACACGACGCAAGGATAACCCGCCGTTCGCAGGTAGGCGCCAACCGTGCCACCGCCTATCCCTACGGCCTTGCCCTTGACGCCGTAGGTTTCTTCCACGGCCCTGGCAAGGAGCGTGACTACAGGAGCGTTCACGGGGGTGGCTGGACTCTCGTTCCGCTGTATCACTTCGTACTTCATCGTCACGCCATATTTCTTCTCGACCTCGTCCATCCGCTTGCGGCATTCGGCCAACACGAAATCCACCGAGTACTGCGGAAGTATGCGCATGTCGGTGTAGAACGCGTCGTCGGCAGGCACCGTGTTGATGTTGGGAACGTTGGCGTCTTTCTTGGTGGGCGTAATCGTGGAACGCCGGGGGTCGAATATCGGGTCCCGGTCGGGGAACGTCTCGTCCTCCATGCGGTTGAAGGCGAGGGCCAGCTCGCAATTGGCCAGGAACGCGTTTGCGCCGTCGTCCGGGCGGGATGCATGGCACTGCTTGCCCTTGGTGATGACCTTGAGCCAGCAAATATTTTTCTCCGCGGTCTCGATTTCCGTGCCGTCGGGCTTGCCGCCGTCGGGAATGACGATCAAGTCATCCTTCTTGAATAGCGAGCGATTCGCCAATAGCCACTGGATGCCGTAGACCGACCCGAATTCCTCGTCCGCCACGAAGAGCAGCATCACGTCATGTTCCGGAGTGATCTTGTTCTCCACCAGTGAGAGCGCGGCAAAAACCGAAGAAATAAGTCCTTGTTGATTGTCCTCGACGCCTCGGCCGTAGATCCTGCCGTCCTTGACCACGGCCTGGAAAGGCTCGGTCTCCCAAAGCGATCGGTCGCCCTCCGGTACCACGTCGGTATGCGCCATGATCCACAGCCGCTTCCCCGGCGACTTCCCCTTGATGGTGGCGATCATGTTGGGACGCTTGCCATCGCTCACGCGATTATCGGGCGAGTCGTGGTGTTCCAGGTCGACGATCCCGCGCGCCTTGAGCCATGCCTCAAGCGCTTCGGCTTTCTTCCATTCGCCGTCACCACCGGATTCTGGCGCCAGGGCCGGTATCGCGGTCAGGAGCTTCTCCAGTTCGATGACGCCTGCCTCCGATTTTTCCAGGAAGGCCAATGCGCTTTCCATATTGTTCATGATTCCTCCTTTTGACTATTCGTTTCAGCTTGACTATTCGTTTCAGCACGAATCCCCCATGTCCCGACGGAACGAGTCATGCTACGCTCCGTAACCCGCCTTGCGGTAGGCGCCCCAGGTGGAGGCGACGATACTCTCAAGACCGGAATGGTCAGCCCGCCAGCCCAGGAGCTCCCTGGCGCGCGCCGAACTGGCGACGAGCTTTGCCGGATCGCCGGGCCTGCGCGCAACGATTCTGGCCGGTATCGCCTTGCCCGATATGCGCCGCGAAGCCTCGAGGATCTCCAGTACGGACAGACCG
>SPCK01000504.1 GCA_004525355.1 Spirochaetales bacterium | reverse complement strand
GTCGATGCCCCATGGCGCGTTGGTTAGCGCGATCGATCCACCGATCACCGGACCAGCACCGCTGGCGCAGAGTAAACGGGGATACGGATGTCCGGTTTCAAGGGCTTCGGCGAGGAAGCGGGAAACCGGCGCTTCGAAGGAGGATTCGTCTTGCGTGCCGTATCGCCGTTCAATGATTTTGTCATAGCGGTCGCCTTGTTTTCCCACCAATGCGATGCTCGTATTGGTGCCGCCGACATCCGCGGCAAGGATCACCGTATCATATCTGGAGAATTGAATACCCATGTGCGGATAGTAAACCTGAGAGGCTGAAAAGTGAAGCGCCGGGGCGCAGAGGGTCGCCTTGACTCGATGTCGGTTGCTTCAGGCCGGGCTTTCCAGTATCGTTTGGGCATGGCAGGGCGACCAAGTCGCCGGAGAGCGACGGATCGACCCGGAGGTGGCTGAACCATGACGAACATCATTCTATGCGGCGGCGTGGGAACCAGGCTCTGGCCCCTGTCCCGAACGCTGATGCCCAAGCAATTCGTGAATCTACTCGGAGAAGACTCGCTTTTTTCCCGAACCCTGAAGCGGAATCTCCCGGCCTGTGACACGTTGCTGGTCGTGACGAACGTTGACCAGTGGTTCCTGGCCGCGGATGCAGTGGACGCCCTGCCCCTTGATGATCGGCCATCGAGCCTCTCCTTCCTGCTTGAACCGGTGGGCCGAAACACAGCTCCGGCCATCGCCATGGCATGCATGGAACTTGATCCTGGGGAAATCGTACTCGTCTCGCCTTCCGACCAACTTATAAGCGACGAGGCTATGTATCGCGAACGGATCGCCGCCGCGCGTGTACTAGCCGAAAAGGGGTATCTCGTCACATTCGGCATGGCTCCGGCCTATCCGGAGACAGGCTTCGGTTACATCGAGATCGATCCGGGCAAGCCTTTGGGGGGCGACGCCTGCTTTGCCGTCAGGTCCTTCAAGGAAAAGCCCGACGCAACGACTGCTGCCGGCTACCTTGCTTCGGGGAATTTTCTGTGGAACTCCGGCATGTTCGTATTCAAGGCCGGTGCATTCCTGGAAGAATTGGCACGAACGGCTCCGGCGATATTCGCCGCGGCCAAAGCTGCCATCGCCGGCGCCAAACGCAGCCATGACGCCAAACGCAATTTTGACAGCGCCCTGATAGCCACCGAGGCAATGAAGGCAATTCCCGCGGATTCCGTGGATTATGCCGTAATGGAACGATCCGACAGAGTTGCCTGCGTACGCTCGAGCTTCGGCTGGAGCGACGTCGGAAGCTTCGACGCCCTGTTCGACGTGTCGCCCAAGGATGCCGACGGAAACAGCACCGGTGCAGGCTTCCTGGGTATCGGTGCAAGAAATAACCTGGTGCTCGGCGATCACAGAACCATTGCCTGCGTCGGAATAGAGAACCTGCTCGTCGTCGATACTGGCGATGCACTCCTGATCGCCAGACGCGGGCGATCGCAGGACGTCAAGGCCGTAGTCGATCGATTGAAAGGGGGTAGCGAATCGGAGCGCGAGCTCTGTCATGCCCACCTGACCGTGCGCCGGCCCTGGGGCTCGTACACCATCCTGGATGAAGGGCCCGGTTTCAAAGTCAAACGCATCGTCGTCACTCCCGGAAGCAAACTTTCGCTGCAGAAGCACGCTCGTCGGTCAGAGCGTTGGGTGGTGGCAGGCGGCGTACCCGTCATCACCATCGATGAGCGGCGGGAAGCTCACGCGATTGGAGATGTTGCACAGATACCGGTCGGCTCCGTACACCGACTTGAGAACGAGGGTGACGTGGATGCCATCATAATCGAGACGCAGCTGGGCGATTATCTGGGCGAAGACGATATCGTGCGCCTGGAGGATGTCTACGGCAGAAAATAGCGATGCGTCGGATTGACGACTCCATGGCCGTGGCGTATCCTGTCCTTGCAGCGCGCCATGATCGCGACCTCGCGCGGAGATCGCCAGTATTTTTTTTCACGCGGTTGGCTTTGTTGCCCACCGGTAAATCAGGAG
>SPCK01000027.1 GCA_004525355.1 Spirochaetales bacterium | reverse complement strand
GATGTGGTCGGCATTTGAGTGCGTGTTGACGATGAGATCAAGTGTCCAACCGCGCTCCGTGATCAGCTTCAGGATCTGCCTGCCAGCGTCTTCGTCATTGCCGGAGTCGATGAGCGTCGCTCGCCCGTCTGAAACCCAAAGCCCGACGTTCGATGCGGAAGGAATGACGTACGTGTCACCCGTGAGGGGAAGAAGGGTAAGGGCCATTGGCTACTCCTGTTTGCTGGCGACGATACCAACGAGAATACCATTATCATGGCGCCTCTGTGTGATGATGACAAGAACCGTGCTCAATGGCGGTTGACTCGATCAATCAAACCAAGCCTCGATATCCGGTTTACGGGAGCTAATCTGATCGATTACAGTGGGAGGGTGAAACATCTCCTGGCTGCCTACCTTGCTGCGACTCTTATAATCGGCGCCGCATCCCTACTGGTGCTCTATTTGGTCAATCGTCGCCTCAAGAGCCGCGTGCTTGCCTGCTTTCCCGCAATCTGCGCCTGCCTCGAGTTTTCAGTTTTGCAGAGTCTCCTCCTTTTCTATCTCGGGATCAATATCTCCGACAGGATCGGCCGGGGTGCACTTGTGCTCATTTTCTCCAGCTTCCCCTCCTCCTATCTTATGTTGGCCCTCATCCCGATAATGATCCATCGCCTTTACGCCCTGGTTCGCCAAATATGACGATAGCACGGGCTTCCTCGAACTTGGTCCGGCCTTTTCCATAGAAAACCTTATCTTGCTGGTCCTCAACGCCTATGCCCTCGCCATCGCAGCGATTGCTTATAGCGTGAAAAACTTGGTCTCGGTATCCGAAAAGGCAATCATTTCAGGCCTGGACGCGGCGGCCCGGCTGCTTGCGGCAACCTCATGCACGACGACCGGATGGCTGCTTGAATTCCGGGATCGCTACGGGGACAGAGCCGAGTCTGTACTGCAATGGTTCTTCAAGGCCGATCAGGGGTGAGCCGCTTGACGCGCAGGGTTCATGCTTTGGCGGTGGCTAGCGTGTCCTGAAGCGTACCCATCGGACAGAAGGCGCACCATGCCCGCGGTTTGTAAACGAGGCCAGCTACCGCGCTGATGCCGACCGCAACCAAGTAGATGGCCCAGAAAACGCGGCCGATGGCCAAAAGTTACTTAAGGTACCGACACGGCAAGCTATTCCGTTTGATGAACGGACAGTGGGCCTCGAGAGCGTGGGCAGCAGGAGAGCTTGGCTGCCGAGACAGTATGGACTATTATTCCTTCGGTTTTTTGTCGGGCTTGTTCTTTACCGGTTCGGCGGTCGGCGCGGCCTCGGCGCAATTTTCCTTGTTCTCGTTAACCTTGTCGTTCAAGACGATCTTTTCCTTCTCCAGCCGTTTGAACCGGCGCTTGAGACCGGAATATTGGAACGATCGCTTGAACACGGATGGCGCCATGATCAGCACACCGAGGAAGATACCGATACTGAAGGTCAGTATCAGCACGAGCGAGAGGGAACCGGAAGTCGACCACGAGAAGAAGGTAATGGCGATCTGGGCGCTGTTCTGCGCGGCGAACATGACGGCGAAAATGGCCACGATGAGAATCAAGACCAGATAGAGAATTTTCATGGGCGCACTCCTTGCAGGATGCCTTGGGGTCAAGTTCTATTATAGTGTAATCTTAGCATGCCATGAAACCTCATGCAACGAAACCGGACGCGTGAGCCTCCCTGTTTCTCCGCTCTGTCCAGTCCCGATCCCGTACGTCGAGCCAGCATACAGTGAAGACTCAGTTTCTTGCCCTTGGGCCGGGCCGCCCTCAGCGATCGGAATAATTGCTTATTGCCTGGATTGAGCGTTGGTTTATGGAAAGCAACACGAAGGTTTGGAAGGTGGTGGCTGATGGCTTGAATGGCGCTACTTCAAGGAAAATCTGAAGCCAGCTTGCATCCTGGAACCCGTCGAAACGTAATTGGGTCCCCCGAAAAGCAGATTCTGTTCCGCTCCCGCGAATACCTCGAGGAAGGGGTGAACGCGAAGCGACGCTTCGACGCCAAAGTAGGGGCCGAGCCTGAACGCGGCGGGTGAAAGGACGAATATTGGTTCGATTCCTATCGAGCACAGGAAGGTCAGCGGATCATAGCCGAACGAGAAGCGGACGCCGGCCTGCACGGGAATGGCCATAAAGGGATCGTCGGGTACCGGTTGGACTGCGTAGGCAGCCTTTCCTTCAATGGACAGGTCGTCATTGAGTGGAACCACGATACTGACGCTCGTTTCCAGCGCTACCGCCGAGTACTCGAAAAAGTTGGCACCGAGCGAGACGCTGTATGTGGTGGCCTGCGCGCGGGCTGGAATCCCGAGGGCTGTAGCCAGGATTACCCCGGCCAGTAAGAATTTTCTCATATCATGCCTCCGGAGTATCGATTCCCTTTCTATAGTATCGGCAGTAGCGCCATCGGTCTAGATCGAGGCGTGATTGGCGTCTCCGCCACCGTCCTGGGTCGGGGCTCAAGGTGGCTTGCAGGCACCTTGAGCATATTCGCGTTTCGGGAATAATCTAAACACTATGTTTCAACCCGATGAAATTATATTCGCACCCACCGGGCGCTGTAATCTCACCTGTGCCCATTGCCGGGTGCGTCGCGGGCCGGATGAGTTGTCGTCCTCCGACGCTATCGCCTTCCTGGACTCATGCGAGGCCGGCGGCATCCAGCGGGTGGGGTTTTCCGGAGGCGAACCGTTCCTGCGGCCGGATTTCCTCGTTGCCCTATCCGGGGCGACAATGGAACGGGGCTTATATTTCGACCGGCTGATGACCAACGGTGATTGGTGGTCCGACGAGACCGGGTTGCGCTCGACGCTGGACTCGGTACGCGATGCCGGGTTTGACGGCATGATCGGCTTGAGTTATGACGCGTACCACGGGCAATCACCAAAACGCGCCGCTGTTTTCTTGGCGACGGTGTTCGACGTCTGGGGGCGAAAAGACGTTGTCGAACTGCTGTCGGTGCGATCGCCGGACGACAGTGACTTTCTCCGCGGGCTCGACGCAGTGGCCGCTGCTTTAGGCGGTAGACTGGAACGCGGGGACGACGGAGAACCGGTCCGGATCCTGGACGATACGTATGCCGAGCGGACTGAGGCGGACCCCGACGATGGCTCGGGTCTCGTCATCCCCGTGATACGCTCGCCCCGATCGTCGTCTGTCGCTGAGGGCGTGTGGGAATCGCCCCGCTGGTTCCGGGACGATTTCTGCGAGGGGCCGGGAAACGTTTTCTATGTGCATCCCGATGGATCAGTAGCGGTGTGCTGCGGGTTCGCCAACGAGAGTCCCCAGCTGATCGTCGGGTCAATCTCGGATTCTTGGGATGTGCTGATGGCGAATGCCGCAGGCAGTGAACACGTGCGCGCCCGCTATGAAACCGGCTTGGGCACCCTGCGCGAACGTATGGAAGCCTCGGGTATCCGCTTCCCGGGCAAGACTGCGGATATCTGCTTTTTCTGCGATTACCTGTGTACGACTGGATTGCCTCCAGAAACGATAGAGAAATGATATGACCTGGGAGTTCATGCTTGTTGGAAAATTCTCAGCTCTGTCCCTGGCGCGGTCCCTCGCGCGCCTGCCAAGTCCGAAACGCTTGCTCTAGCCCTGGAAAGGTCTGCAATTTGAAATCTTTACCCAAGTTGTAGACTTGTACCAGCGGGTTTTGGGTTTCAACGCTGAATGGAACGGGTATTGAGGGGAAATTCATGGCGATGATGGATAATACCCATGTGTATATGGAAATTCCAGAAGAGATAAAAGCGAATTTGCAGAACATCCTCAATAGTATGGCCAGGATTCTCGATGTGCCGGACTGTAATGGGAAACGGTTATCAAGAACCGCAAGGTGTTACTCGTCCCTGATGCTCTATGCGACCAGGACTGGATGGACAATCCCGATATCAAGCTCGACGAGATTGTCCGCAATTTTCCTAACAGGGCTATGATACGGATTGAAAAGGATAGTACCGATCAAGCATTGAAGATCGCACGGCGACCAATTCAAGCAGATGGCGGCGTTTTGGAATTTTTCCGCTTTTCTCTTTCCCTAGAGGCCCGTTCAGCGTATCATTATTCTATGAAACGTTCAGTTAATGGTGGCATACGGGCTTCAGCCTCATTGGCCATGATGGCGTTGCTCATTCTGATTTCCAACCCCCTATTCGCCCAGTCTTCCCAAACGGCTATTAAAGCTACGGTTTATGTAATACCGATCAAGGGCGACATCGAGCCTTCTACCGCTGTATTCGTCCAGCGTCGCGCCGAGCAGGCGCTCGCCGACGGCGCCTCGGTTATCGTATTCAGCATCGATACCTTCGGCGGGCGTGTGGACTCGGCTTTGCGAATATCCGCCTATATCGGATCGATTCGCGACGCCAAAACTATCGCCTTCGTGGGCGCGGGGCCAGACGGTATGGGCGTCAGTTGGTCGGCCGGAGCTCTGATAGCGTTCTCCTGCTCGGAAATCTATATGGCTCCAGGTACGTCCATCGGGGCGGCCGCGCCGGTCGTGGCTACGCCGGAAGGTACGATGGAAGGCGCAGGAGAGAAGACGGTCAGCGCCGTTCGCGCCCAGATGGCAGCGCTCGCCGAGAAAAACGGACACCCCGCGGCCATTGCGCTGGCGATGGTGGACGCCGATACCGAGCTGGTCGAGGTGACGGTGGACGGGCGAACGATGGCTGTACTTGCCGACGATGCCGTTACCCTGGAGCGGGATCGTCGGGGCGAGGTGACGCGTGGCCGCGTCATCGTGGGCAAGGGTAAGCTTTTGTCGTTGACGGCCGGGGAGGCTGAGCGCTACAGCCTGTCCGAAGGCACGGTCCGTGACCTGGATGAGCTTGCCGTCTCCATGGGACTGGCCGGGGGCGTCGTCGAACTCAGCCCGACCTTCTCCGATTCTGTCGTGGTTTTCCTGACATCAGCCGCGGTGCAGTCCCTCCTCATCCTCATCGGCCTGATGGCCCTGTTCCTGGAAATAAACTCGCCTGGTTTCGGATTACCGGGCACGGTCGCCATTATCGCTTTTCTGATCCTGTTTGGCTCAAACATGATGATGGGAACAGTGGGTTCCGCCGAACTCGTCCTGTTCATCCTGGGTATGGGCCTACTGGCGGTCGAGATTTTTCTCCTGCCCGGCTTCGGCTTGGCGGGGATCTCGGGGCTCATCCTCATCGCAGCAGCCCTGGTGCTGTCCATGCAGGATTTTGTGATGCCCCAGGCTGACTGGCAGTGGGATATACTGGCTCGAAACGCAGCGACTGTTGGAGCGGGCGTATTGTTGGGAATAGTGGGTATCGGAGTGATTGTCGCCGTAGGACCGCGTCTCAAGCTCTTCGATCGCCTCACGCTCAAGACAGCGATCACCGGTACCGCGTCGGGGCAGCCTGCGCCATCTTTCGCCGAAACCGAGTCGATTGCAGTTCCGATCGAGATCGCGTCCGCGGACGAGTCGATCATTCGCATGGGCCCCGACAGGAAAGGGCGCTCGCTCCCGGCGATCGGTACCAGGGGCACGGCCGTGACGACGCTCCGGCCTTCGGGGCGGGCGGACATCGACGGTGTTTCCTTAAGCGTGGAGACCGATGGTCTGTTCGTCGAGGAAGGTATGGCGCTGGTCGTAACCGGAATCCGGGGGGGTGTCGTATTCGTCGCCCCGATCAAGGCATAGTTTAAAAGGAGGAGTTTCCATGTTATATATCGCGTTGTACGCCGCTATCGGCATCGTTTCACTGGGATTTCTGTTCCTGTTCCTCAAATTCTTCGGCCTGTGGTTCCGTGCACTGCTATCCGGCGCCCCCGTCGGAATGGGCAAGCTTATTGGAATGTGGCTCCGACACGTCAGGCCAGCCGTCATCGTCGACGCGCGTATCATGCTCACCAAGGCAGGAATCGCTGTCGAGTCCGACATGCTGGAGACGCATTTCCTGGCCGGCGGTAATGTACCCAAGGTCAGCCAAGCTCTCGTTGCCGCCAACAAAGCGAGCATACCCCTGCCGTTCCAGCGTGCTGCCGCCATCGACCTCGCCGGACGGGACGTGCTGGAGGCGGTCCGAACGAGCGTGAATCCCAAGGTGATCGATTGCCCCGATTCGTCAAAGGGTAAATTCACGATAGACGCTGTCGCCAAGGACGGTATACAGCTGCAGGTCAAGGCGCGCGTCACCGTACGAGCCAACATCGAGCGCCTGGTCGGAGGCGCAACGGAGGAAACCATCATAGCCCGTGTGGGCGAGGGCATCGTTACCACCATCGGTTCGTCGGAATCCTACAAGGCCGTGCTGGAGAATCCCGACCAGATATCGAAACGAGTGCTGGGCAAGGGACTGGACGCCGGTACGGCCTTTGAGATCCTATCCATCGATATCGCGGATATCGACGTTGGCGCCAATGTGGGCGCCAAATTGCAGGCCGACCAAGCCGAGGCGGACATGAGGCGTTTCCAGGCCGAGGCCGAGAAGCGGCGTGCGGCTGCCCGCGCGAAGGAGCAGGAAATGTTGGCCTTGGTCCAGGAAAACAGGGCCAAGGTCGTGCTCGCCGAGGCGGAAATCCCGCTTGCCATTTCCGAGGCTTTCAGGAGTGGCCAGCTAGGAGTCATGGATTACTATCGGCTGACCAACTTGCAGGCGGATACGCAGATGCGCAATTCCATCGGCGGCGAACCACCGGCAACGGGCAAATAAACCGTGGACGACATTTTCAATCAGATACTGATATTCCTACCGATTCTTTTGATTGTTTTCGTACGGATGTACTTGGAAAACGCACGGAAGAAGCGGCGCGATTCCGCACGCCTGCCTGGCGGGATCGCGGAATCATCACGAGAGCCGTCGCGTATTGGTTCGTTCCTTTCGTCGCTGTTCAGCGGCAATTTCAACGCGCAACGCAGCTCTGTCCCCAAGGGGGGTGGCGGGTCGGCGCCCATCCTTGCGCGATCGGAAGTGCTTGCGGACGATTCGCAGATGCGGCGGGACGAAGAAACGATCATTCGTACGCCGCGGCCCGAGCGGGAGAGCCGATACGCGGTTCCCGCTTATGACTTTGCCGCCGATTCCACGGTCACAGCCGTCGCGAGAAACGACTCGGGCGAGACGCAGGCACCGGATACCGAATCCAGGCCGGTATCTCGCCTTGAGCTTCTGCCGACTCTCAAGAAGGCCGTCGTGATGAGCGAGATTTTGGGAAAGCCCAGGAGCCTGTCAGGTCCTGTTTCCACGCGCTAAATTTATAACGGCGCGACCAGTGCAGGCCGCGCCGTGTGCTTTGCCTACAGGGCTTTTGCCTTGACCCGTTCCATGGCCCACAACACATATTTACGGACTCGAGAATCGGGATCGTGCTCCAGCTCGGTCAACATATCCTTGCCTTCAGGACCAGCCAGGCGCTCGAGTGCACGCGTCACGGCGACGCGAACGTCGGGATCGGGATCCCGAGCGGCCAGTACGATGCCCCGGAAGGCCGCCCTGCTTCCAACAAGTGACAATGCCGAGGCCGCCTGGCGCCTGATCTCAGGGTCGCGGTGCTTCAACTCGCGTATCCGGGCTTCCACGTAGCCCAGGGATTCGAGCGCCTCGACGATAAACGGCTTGAGCGATGCGACTTCTTCGCGTAATAACTCGACGAGGGCTTCTTCTCCACGCTTGCCCATGGCGCGAACGCTTTCCGCGATACGAGATTTCAATTCGCCGGTGACATCCTTGAAACGCTCCAGTATTCTGGCCAGATCCTTTTTCGAACTGCGCGACGAGAGTGCCGATCCGAGCTCGGCCATCCATCGCTCGCGGGTTCCGAGTTCGTTGACGAGTAGGTCAAGGCTGGCCTGGTCAGTGGCGCGGCCGAGCCCCTTGATAAGGGAAGCCTTCACTTCGTCCATTTCGTTGTCGTCGTCGAGCACGGCAGCCAACTTTTCAGCTACGGCCACCCCTCCCGCCTGCGCAAGCGCGGCCGCGGCCGTTATTCGGACTCGCTCCACCGGATCCCGCAGCAGGTCCATCCCGCCTGCGGTGAGCGCTTTCTCCTCCTGGAAATCGGCGAGTGCGCGGACGGCAGCCGAACGGACATCGGGATCGGCATCGCGAAGGGAGGCCTTGACGTCGCTCATGAAGGAGCGATCGCCCGTGGAGGGCAGAGCAGCCAGGATCGCCGCCCTTGACGGAGCGTCAACCCCGTCCAGGATGAAGCGAGCCTTGCTCTTGAAGATCTTGGCGTCGGCGCTGATGACGATGGGCGCGAGCGAAACGATCTCGTCGGCGTCCAGCGTTGGCAGCGACTCCATGGCCCGTTGGAGCGCCCAGGAGAGCTTGAGTTCCCCTGCCAGAATCAGGGCGTCGCGCCGAATGACGCGCGGCGTATCCAAACGATCCGCCTGAAGGAAGGAAAGCGAGAACGGTACAACCAGTTCAGGCGGCTGTCTGATGAGCGCCGCCCTCAATTCGTCCCGCAAGGGAAAGTCGGGATCCAGGAAGAGTCCGACCAGCGAAGTAAAGATGCAGCGATCCTGGGAGCCGTCGGTCGCGTCCAGAATGGCAGCGGCAAGCTCGGACTCATTTCTGCGCACCGTCAATTCCTGGGCCAACGCTTTGCATGCTGACTCGTCGCCACGCGCCTTTATGGCGGCCAGGACGTCCCTGTAGATCGAAAGCCGTTCTGAAGGGTAGGGGCCATGCCCCATGCGGTCGAACCAACGCGTCGCCAATACGGAAATATGTCTGCGGTCGCCACCCTTTACCAGGATATGTGCGCATGCGTCGAATGCGCTGTCCGTTTCTATGGTGTGAACTGAGGAAAGAAAACCTGATACCTGGAGACCGGCAGCGGTGGTCAGCATCGACAGTCGTCGCTTGTATTCTTTCGCGTCTCCTGACGAGGCTGTTTCAAGCAGGTTCTTAAGGGAACCCCGCGCCTCGAGGTGTTCGGCGGCGGCGAGCTGTTGCTCGGGATCTCCCGATTCCAGGTACCTGAACGCGATCTCGTCGTCACGGCCACTTTTCAGGTCGAGTAATTCGAGGACATGAACCGTTTCGGCCGGACTCAACGCATCCATGTCCGGTGCGTAGAGGTCGGGGAATTCTGCCATGATCCTGGCCTTGGCGGTTCTGCGGACCTCTATGGAAGCGTCCCTTACGAATAACCGATACGCTTCGTCGTAAAAGGCGAGGCGCTCGCCGGCTAGTGGTGCCTGCAAAGCCAGTTTCCTGACCAAGGGATGCGGGTCGTGCAGGCTGTCCGCCAAGCCCTTTAGAGAGCGGTCGGAGTTGTCCTTTGAGAGGATCCTGACCGCCATGGCGCGCGCTGCCCATTCAGGATCGCCAAGAAGTTCGCGTACCTCGTCCATCCTGTCCGCGAAGAGTGTCTTGGCGGACTCGCCATTAAATTCCCTGCCGGGCCCGGCCAGAGCTATCCTGCGGAGGGTGAATCCATCGCCCTGTCCGTCAATCCAGGCGAGCAGGTCCCTGCCCATGCCGGGCGAACGGAGCGATGCGAGGAAGCATTCGAACAACCCCAGTTCGGGAGCGAATCTCAGTAACTTGCGCCCGGCCTTACGGGAATGGCCTACGCGTACCAAAGCAAGCCAGCGTTCGGGATAGCCCAATGATATTGGGAGATTGGGGTAGGGTCCCGGATTGCCGAAAAAGCCGCGCTCGCTTTTCTTCAGGATGAAACGCTCGCGCAAGGAAAGAGTAAACGAGTTCAGTTGCGGCCTCGTAGCCTCTGGTTCGGTGGCGGCTTTTTTCACCACGCGTCGAAAGTGCGACTCGGAAAGCAGGACAAATAGCGCGATGACCACTACGAGCGCCCCACCGCCCATGAGCCAGATTGTCGTAGATGGCAATGATTCGATGAATTCCTTCATGCTTTTATTCCCCCGTGGTGTGTCTTGTTTTCCATGGCGCTGTATATCTTGATTGGTTCGACTTTACCTTTGACCTTGACCGTGTCTCGCCCCTCGACCATGAATGTGTCCCCGAGCAGTTTCCGGGTGGAATCGGTTATTATAACCTCACCGGCTTTGGCCACGCCTTCGAGGCGGGCAGCGATATTGACCGTGTCGCCGATTACCGAGTAGTTCATCCGGCGGGACGATCCGAGGTTGCCGGCGACCAGGTAGCCTGTATGAACGCCGATGCCGACCCGCAGGTGCTCGGCCTCGCCGTGGAAAAACGTTCGCTTGGGATCTGCGATGAGCTTTTGGATGTCAATGGCGCAGGCGACGGCGTTGCGCGCGTCCTCCTCCTCGCTGGTAAGAGGCACGCCCCAGGCGGCCATGATGCAGTCTCCGATGAACTTGTCAATGAAGCCGCGATACCTGAGCACTATATCCACCGCTTCGGAGAAGTACTCGTTCAGGATTCCGATGATGTATTCAGGCGTTTTGCCTTCGGAGAACGAGGTGTAACCCCTGATATCGGCGAATAAAACGGTGGCTCGCTTGCCCGCGCCCCCCAATTTGATCATGTCCGGGGAGTCCATCAAGTGTTGGACCACGTCCACGGAAAGGTAGCGACTGAACATGTCCTTGATGGCGCGCCGCTCTTCAACGACCACGTCTACCTGCTCTTTGAGCTCCCGTTCCCGCGTCTGGTCTGTAAAGGTCAGAATCAGGCCATCGTGGCGATCGGACCGTTTGCCTCTGACGGGGGAAAGGTTGAGTGAAAAGTCCAGATCACCCCGTTCACTTGTGGCAATTCCTTCGATTCCTAGCAGAGTCGAACCTTCCCGAAGGCTCCGATCCACGGCTTTCAGCACACTGCCATCCAACCGCTTCTTGAATATTTCCGTGACCGGCTTTCCCAGGGCGCCGGCGTTGAGACCGAACACGTCCGCGGCCTCGTCGTTGAAGAAGCGTAGTGATCCATCGCGCTCAGCGGTGACCAGCAGGTTGGTCATGGATGAGAACACGCTCTCCTGGTAGCGCTCTAGCGCCTCGATCTCGGCTGCCCGCTCCTTGAGTTCCTTGAACAGTTTGGCGCTCCGGAGCATGCCTGCGGCGAGCGCACTGTATGACGAAAGGAAATTCAGACGCTGGCGATTAAAATGCCTTGGCTCGCGAGCATTGAGGATCAGGATCCCCGCGCGATATCGCGGCAGGGAAATCGGGATGGCGATGCCCGAATTCATGATGGGGTCCAGGAGCAATCCCGACAGGGCGCAGTCGCGGCGCTCGTTGAGTACGGCGGCTTCGTCGCATTCCTCGATGAAGGCGATGGTTTCCGACGAGCGGTTCAATGAAGGCGGGGCTAGCCATCGTCCGCGCCGGTACGACAGCTTCAGGGTTGAGCTTGGCTCGTTGCCATCCCCGGTATACAGGTAGAGGGCGGCGAGATTAGAACGGCTGATATCGCAGGTCTGCTCCACGAGGGTCGACTGGATCTGCGAAAAATCGCCGGCCATGGAAAGAAGCGCCGAAGCGCGGGACAACTCGTCAAAGGCATCTCTGCTTCGAATGTCGGGTGCGTTTTGGGTTTCCTTGAGCCGGCGGGCAAACAGAGTGCGCATGATTGCTCCTCTTGATCGTTGGCTCGATGCCAAAACAGGAATATATGGGAACCATGCTCTACTCGATTTCGTTCCCGATTCCAGGCAGGCAGGTACGCTATGCGGCGGCCATTCACAATCATAATATCTTTAATGAGGAAATGCGAATTTTTATGAAAGATGTCTGCGGCTGGGGGACAGAGCTGTTATTTTAAGAAATGCCGGATTCTCCTGATTGTAGCAAGAAATTCCCTTGAGCTCTGTCCCTAAGAATACTCAAAGATTCCAGACGGATTTTGATCGGCTGCCGCAATACACTGGTTTTGTTGACATGAGGAGCTGGGAGACCTATAGTAACCTTAATTGACATCTTGACTGTGGCCTTGGCGAATTCGTTGGGCCACGCATTTCCCCTTTCTGAAAACGGGAGGGACAAGTGTCTGTCATCGTTCCATTGATTTGTGCTTTCCTGGTCGCAAGCCCGTTTACCTCGTTTGCAGGCGAGCCTATCCTCGAGCAGCGAATCCTCCTCTCTGATTTCAGTTCCACCGATCTCTCCCCGCTAGACCTCGAGCGCTTGGTAGCGGAACTTTCGGATAGCCTTTCGCGGGAACCTTCCTTGTCGGTTATCGACTCGGAAACTCGGGCAACCGCATTGCGCGAGCTCGAATTCACGCTATCTGGCGCGGCTTCGGGAATCGAGCGAATCAGGCTCGGTTCGCTTCTGTCAGCGACACATATCGTTACGGGCAGCATTGGCAGGACAGGCTCGGCCACTTGGCTCATCAATCTTCAGATGCTGAATGCCCAGACCTCGGAAATCGAGAAATCGACGAGCCGGAGTTATCCTTCCCTCGCTTTGCTCCTTGCGGATATTCGCGACACCGTGGCTAGCCTCTTGTATCCAAATCGGGAGATTCCTTCAGGCTATGTGGTCATCACGCCGGCTTCTCAACGCACATTTTATTATTTCCCCGTTCGGTATGTATTCCTTCGTAACGAAAACATTGAGGTCATTTCCTTGCACTCGGTGGGCCTTGGTTTTCAATATTCAATAGGCAGACCTTGGGGGGTGCTGTTCGAGATGGCGCTTGGATATCCACTATCGATTTCAAGCGACGGATCGGCGGTTCCCGTGTCGGCGCTGGAATTACCATTCTTGATGGAAGGTGCTGTAGGAGCACT
>SPCK01000188.1 GCA_004525355.1 Spirochaetales bacterium | reverse complement strand
TGCAAGCGGGTTTCTTCAACGCCGATCTTGGACAGCTTGTCCACGACACGAAGGATCTCCACGGATTTTTCGGCCGCTCCCACCCTGGTGAGAAATCGATTGAATATTCCCCGGTTGTTCAGGTGGATGGTACTGTCCGAAACGCCGAGCGCGACCATGGCTGCTCGTATGACCGCGACGATCTCGAAGTCGGCAGCGGCCGAATCGACCCCCAGGATATCGAAATCGCACTGGACGAATTCCCGGTAGCGTCCCCGCTGGGTATTCTCCCCGCGCCACACCTTGGCCATGTGATAGCGCTTGAAGGGCAGGTACAGTTCCGAGACATGCTCGGCCATGAAGCGCGCCAAGGGCACGGTCAGGTCGAAGCGCATGGCCACGTCGCGTCCTCCATTGTCCTTGAAGCGATAGACCTGTTTTTCCGTCTCTCCGCCCGCCTTGCCAAGTAGTATCTCGGCATACTCAAGAACCGGCGTATCGATGGGCACGAATCCGAAACTCCTGAACGCCGCACCAAGCGCGTCCATCATGCCGGCACGGCGCAGTTCGGCCTCGGGAAGAAAATCGCGAAAACCCTTCAGTACCCGCGGTTGTATGAGTTCGCTCATGTCGACTCCTTGCCAATCATTTTTCATTGCCTGATGGGAACGGCAAATTATTGCCCGGGAGCGACCGTTTGCGCAACACGTTCCCTACGAGCCGTTACCGTGATTCATTCCCGGTTCACGTACAAACCTGTTCCTTGACATGGCAGGGCCAGTCCGTCAATGATTGCCGCATGCTATTCGTCATAGACGCGGGAAACACCAATATCGTCGGTGGCGCCTACGAGGCCGGCCGCTTGGTGGATACCCTTCGCATCCGTACCGTTCCCGGCAAGACCGAGGATGAGTACGGCGTCATTTTCAAGGCTTTGCTGGAAGACCGGGGCATCAACGCCTCGGCCATCTCGCGCCTGATCATCAGTTCCGTGGTCCCCCAGCTTACCGCTTCGGTGGAAAAGATGGCCACGCACGTGTTCGGTGTAAAACCGATCGTTCTGGGCGCGGCCGAATACTCCCGGCTGCCGATAAAGGTGATCGCGGTCGACGAGATCGGCTCGGACCTTGTGGCGGACGCCCTGGGCGCCTGGGAGTTGTTCGGAGGAGCCAGCCTGGTCGTCGATTTCGGCACGGCGCTCACGTTCACGGCGGTAGACTCGACAGGCACGATAGCGGGAGTGGCCATTGCTCCCGGCCTGGGCATGGCTGCAGGCTCCCTGTCCTCAGCGACGGCCCAACTCCCATCGGTACCGCTTGAGGCACCACCGTCGGCATTGGGCAAGAACACCGTGCAGGCAATACAGTCCGGCGTCGTTCTGGGTTATGCGGGATTGGTCGACAGCCTGGTCGCCCGGTTCAAGGCAGAGCTGGGCGGAGCCAAGGTAGTGGCCACCGGCGGGCTGTGCCGTGTCCTTTCGGGGCTCACGCAGGCATTCGACGCGATACAACCCGACCTGACCCTTGACGGCCTTGCTGCCATGGAGCGCTACCTGTTCTGACGCCGATGCATGATCGTTTCCGGTTACTCTCGCAGCAGTTCGGAAAGTTCGTCTCCCGAAACGAGGTCCTCGCCCGCCGATCCGTCGTCAAGGGCTGTGTGCAGCGCGTCGGTGAGTTCGTCGGCGGCCGCCTGGTGAGCCCGTGCCATGCGTCCGAGCTCATCGGAAGAACTGGACAGCGCGCCTGAAAGCGGGTTCTGGGGGCGAATGAGCTCGGCTATTGCGTCGCCTGCAGTTCGGGCGGCCCTGGACAGGAGGCGCAGGTAATCAAGCCTGTCCACCAGATGCGGGTTGGACACCACGAGGTCGCGAGTTCTCCGCAATGCGCCGTCGACGGATCTGGCCGCCGAGAGAACCGAGTCCCCCACGATGTCTGGATCCGGATCGAGACGCGACGCATCGGCCAGAAAACGTGCGAGGCTGTCTATCAGGAAAAGATCGTCTTGATAGTGTACTACGTGCGGCATGGATACCAGTGTAGTCGCTCCCGGGCTTCCGGTAAAGCCCGGCCAGGAAATGCCATGTTAAAACGTGGCAATGGCTTGAAACTCGACGCCCTTCTGCGATATGATTGCCCGATTTGTCGCCCCGTTCGAAACAGGACAGGGTTCCATATCTCCTTATCCACCCGGTATGGGCGGATCATAGACCACAGGGAGGCACTATGCGAACGTATGAACTTATGACCATCTTCCCGACGGAAGAAGAAATCTACCGTCAGGGCAGGGAGTCAGTCGTCGCCGAGCTCAAGAAGCAAGGCGCCGAAATCGTCAAGGAAGAAGAAATGGGAGACCGTCCGTTGGCGTATCCCATCAAGGATCAACCCCGCGGCCGCTACGTCCTGTATGTCGTGAAAATGGCTCCGGACAAGCTTGCGCCCGCCGAGAAAGTGTTCAAACTCAACACTGCCATCCTCAAGTACCTTTTCGTGAGGATCGAGGACTAACCAGGAGGCTCCATGGCCGATTTAAGCATTGCCGTTCTGGTAGGACGACTGACGCGGGACGCGGAACTCAAGTACACCAATTCCGGCCAGGCAGTCTGCCATTTTTCAGTAGCCACGGGCACCAGGCGCAAGAAGGGCGACCAGTGGGTGGATGAACCCAGTTTCTGGGACGTTGATCTCTGGGGCAAACAGGGCGAGAGCATCAATCAGTACCTCACCAAGGGAAAGCTCGTCGCCGTAGAAGGCACCATGCGACAGGATCGATGGGAGCAGGATGGCCAGCCTCGCGTCAAGGTAATCGTCAACGCCAATACCGTGCAGTTGCTTGGCGGAGGCCAGGGCGGATCAGGAAGCCAGGGCGGATATTCGTCCGGCAGCCAGCAAGCCTCGTCCCAAGACACCAAGGAGTGGCAAGGCGGGGAAGGCGGCCGTTCGCAAGGGCCGGCTGCGCAAGCTCCCCAGTCCGATGATTTCTCGGACGATATACCGTTTTAACGGCAACAGACTGGTGCAACAGCCTGTTTAGCAGCAGGAGCCATCGACGACGTCCTATTCGGCGTCCACCGATGGCCTCGATAATTCAAGGAGATTTATTATGTCCGATATGAACCAGAGCAGGGATGACAGGTCGTCACGCAGCCAGGGCGACGGCAGTTCTCGTCACGACGACGATCGCGGCTCTTCAGGCGGTCGCGGTGGACGCAAGGGATTCTTCCGCAAGAAGGTCTGCCGTTTCTGCACCCAAAAGGTCAAGATCGATTACAAGGAATCCGATGTCCTCCGTCGTTTCATCACCGAGCGCGGAAAGATCCTCCCGCGCCGCATTACCGGTACCTGTGCGAAGCACCAGCGCAGCCTGGCTGTGGCCATAAAGCGCAGCCGCGCACTCGCGCTGCTGCCGTACGTAGCCGGCTGATCCCTTCGTGCAGCGCCCCGTCGGCTTCAAGGTATTCCTGCCCCCTCTGCTCCTTGGAGGGCTTTCCGCCGCGCTCTATGCGACGGTGAGCTTCGCTCCGGCCTTCCTCCTGCCCCTGCAGGTCGCGGGCGCGGGAAAGGGTTTCAGGGTAATGCTCAGGGCCTCCCTTGTTGCCGCGGTTTCAATAGCGGTGCTACAGTTGAGCCTTTTGGCCATGGTGGGCAGCCTCGGCATCGCTACGGCGCTGGCGGGTATTTCCGCACCTCTCGCGCTGGTCGCCGCTTTGCTGGGCATGGCTCACCCACGTTTGGCAAGGACGCCTTTCGTGTTCAGGGCTTTGGCTGGCGGGCTTTTGGTGTCGCTGGCGGTGCTTCCGGCGTTCATGTTCGTAGCCCGGGATCCCGGTGTTCGCGCGATGTTCGTAGAGGCAACCAGGGGCGCTTCCACATCTCTTGGCATCGAGACTCTCGATCCGGACGAACTCTGGGCATCGCTGTCACGCGTCATTACTGCGGGCTTCGGGGCAATCCTGTTTCTTTTCCTGTTCGGAAGCGCTTGGGGTGGTACACGCATCGGTTTGCGATGGCGTATAGCGTCAACTGTCGCAAAGATCAAGAAAGACGATTCCGGAGCAATGCCCGCTGCCACGGATACTACCCAGGCGACTGACTCGCCGCCGGAGATTGTCATTACGCGCCCGATCGACTTGTCCGCGATTGCCAATCTTGGGATCGACGAACCGGCTTTACCGCCGGCGCTTTCAGGCTACCGGGTACCGCCTGTGCTCGTCTGGCCATTTCTCGCCTCTTGGGCGGGAATTCTCGCATCACGCTTCGTTCCCGTGCAGGCCCTGTCGGCCGTCGCGTGGAACGCTGCCATATCGCTTTCAATCTGCTACGGTTTCCAGGGATTTGCCGTGGCCGGCGCCCTTGCTGGGCGAATCGGCATGGCCACTGTCGCGCGAGTGCTGGGACCGGTTTTCGTCGTCCTCGTCTTTCTGGGCGGGACGACGGGCCTCGTGGCCGCCAGTCTCATGGCCTTGCTCGGCACCCTTGAAACCTGGATACCGTTCAGACCATCACACCAAGGAGAATGACCATGAAGGTTATCCTGAATCACGATGTTCCCAACCTGGGCGAGCTTGGTGACGTGAAGGACGTCGCTTCCGGCTATGCCCGCAACTACCTGTTGCCCCGCGGCCTGGCATTTCCGTACAGCCCCGCGGTGGTAGCGATGTTCGCCTCCCGCAAGGCCGAGATCGAGACCAAGAGGGCGGAGAAGCGCCTCAATTCCTCCAGTCTCAAGACGAGGCTGGAAGCCGAAGAACTCATACTCGACATGCCTGCCGGTCCCAACGGAAAGCTTTTTGGTGGCGTGTCCAACGCGACCATCGCGGACGAACTGCTCAAGAAGGGCTACGAGATCGATCGCAAGAAGATAGAGGTGCCCGGACGCGTCATCAAGAGCGTCGGCAACTACAAGATCACCATCAAGCTCTATGAGAAGGAAGAGGCAGTCCTGAAGCTTGTCGTCAAGGGTCATGTGGAGAAATCCCGTGAACCGGCGCACAAGGAAGCTCCCAAGCGCCACAG
>SPCK01000164.1 GCA_004525355.1 Spirochaetales bacterium | reverse complement strand
TCCGCGAATTCCTATTCGGCCTCGGCCGGCTTCCTCCTGAATACCTTTGCCACGATCGCGTTGAACCACTTGGCCCTGCCAAGCACGATGAACATCGTCAAAAGGAAAAGGACAAGGCAGATGGGCCGCGTGAAGAAGGGCACTATATCCCCGTCCGAAAGGATCAGGGCTCGCCTGAGATTCTTGTCCAGGATGTCGCCCAGGATGATTCCCAGGACCAGGGGCGCCATCGGGTATTCCATCTCCCGCAGGATGTAGCCGAGTATCCCGAACACAATCATGATACCCACATCGAAGAGTCGCGCCTGGAGCGCGAAAGACCCGACTACGCAGAGGATGAATACTATGGGCATCAGTTTCTGTCGGGGCACCTGGAGGACCTTGACGAGCGGGCGCACCATGGCAAGCCCCAGGATGAACATCATTGCCGTCGCAAGGAACACCATGGCGACCACCTCATACACGAAGGTGGGAGACTCTATCATGATGAGTGGTCCGGGCCTCACACCGTGGATGAGCATGGCGCCGAGCAAGACCGCAGCGGGAGCTGATCCCGGGATGGCAAGGGTAAGAACCGGAATGATGGCTCCCGGCACACAGGCGTTGTTGCCTGTCTCAGAGGCGAGCAGTCCCTCTATCGAGCCCTTGCCGAACATCTCCCTGTCTTCCTTTTTGGCGCTTCTCTTGGCCACATCGTATGAAACCCAGGCCGCGATGTCCTCGCCGACACCGGGAATGGCGCCGATGAAGGTGCCGATGAGTCCCGACCGTATGATCGTTTTCCAGTACTTCATGACCTCGCCGATGCGGGGAATGACCCGTTCAATCTTGGTCTTGACGACCTCGTAGTGTTCCACGCGCATGACGGAGATTATTTCGGCGAACCCGAAGGCTCCGACCATAGCTGGAATGAGGGAGATGCCGCCGGACAGGTTCGTATTCCCGAAGGAGAAGCGGACGTAGGCATGGATTCCTTCCATGCCTATCATCGCGACGAAGAGCCCAAGGAACCCTGCTATCCATCCCTTGAGCGGATCCTTGGGAGCGGTCAGGTTTCCGCAGATGATGATACCGAAGATCGAGAACCAGACGAATTCGAAGGACTGAAACCTGAGCGCCACGGTGCCGATCAGGGGCGTGAATATCAGCATCGCGAGCATGCCGATTACCGAGCCCAGGAAAGACCCCGTAGTCGCGATGCCTATGGCCGTGCCTGCCTTGCCCTGCAAAGCGAGCGGATACCCGTCAACCGTGGTCGCGGCATTCGCTGGGGTGCCGGGGATGTTCAGGAGGATGGCGCTTCGGCTTCCCCCGTAGATCGCGCCGATGTACATGCAGATGAGGATGAGGATGGCATTGTTTGGCGCCATATGGAAGGTGAGCGTCGTCAGGAGGGCCACGCCCATCGTGGCCGTCAGCCCGGGCAGCATCCCGATGATGATGCCGAGCTGGGTCGCCCAGAGCGCGTCGAATATCGATTGGAAGGTCATGAACGATTGCAGCGCTTGGCCGAAATACTTCAATCCATCGAACATCCATGACTCCTTAAGGAAGGTTAACGAGGAACAGGTACTGGAAGACGAAGAACACCGAGGCTGCGGTCGCAAGCGCGATGAAGGCGGCAAAAATGGATATCTTCCATTGCCCGGCGACCGGTGCCTTGAAATCGTATTCGAACATCATGATGAATATGAACACGAACAGGAAGGTGATGATCGGGAACCACACCTTGCCGAGGAGCAGGGCATAGAGGACACATAGCACAATCGTCCGCGCTATGCGCATCCACGAGGCCCGTTCGCTTCCTCCCGGCTTTCCCCGGTCTTCCACGATGAACCTGTAGGCGCCCTGGCGCAATGACCGGACGAGCATGAAGGTGCCGAGGAAGAACAGCATGGCCCCGATGAAGGCGGGGACGACGCCAGGCCCCGAGAAGGGGCTCTCGTTCCTGTCGACCATCGTAGGCATGCCCAGCGAATTGACGGTGATGGCGGTGGAGAACACGATCAGTATTACCGACGTCACGAGATCGGCTTTTATCTTTGTCCTTTCGGTCATGGGGCGCTCCAGGATGTGGTCTCTATGGTGGGATGGATTCCCGAACAGCAACACGCCCACCGGCCGAAACCGGCGGGCGCGTCATACATCAGAACCAGCTATGGCGCTGCAGGCATCACGGCCTGGGTATGCCTACCGTGTCGGGGGAGACCTTCGCCTTCCCGGCTTCATAATACAGCCAGGCTACGGGTTGGTAATAGGCGAAGGCACGGTCCTGGGCTTCCTTGCCGTAGGAGGGCGCGAACATGGCACCATTGGCCTTTGCGTAATCCTTGATCTTCTGTGAGTTGAAGATCACGTCCTTCCAGACCTTCTCGACGGTGTCGATGACGTTCTGCGGAACTCCCTTTGGAATGAAGATGCCGAAGTAGTTCGATCCCGCCTTGAAGTCGGGTATCCAGTTGGTGATCGGCGGGATTTCCCCATACCCGTCAAGATTGAGCGTGGTGTTGGACATGACAGCGAGCGGGCGTATAGCCTTGCCGCGGATCATGTTGGCCTGCTCTACCGCCAGCTGTGTGGTGGCCTGGGTCTCGCCGGAAACACACCCGATAACCGCGGGGGCGCCGCCGTCATAGGTAATGTGTTTGTAGTCAATCCCCGTGTACTTGCGGATCATTTCGATGCCGATGTGCCCTGCGGAGCTCTGGCCCGCCGTCGCCACCGTGATCTGGCCCGGCTTCTTCTTGAATGCGTCCAGCAGATCCTGGAACGTCTTGTAGGGGGTGGCGACGTTGACGCCGACGACGGATACGTTGGCCACGCTCAGGTAGATGTTCCAGTCAGTGCGGATGTCGGTGTCGAGCATGCCCTGGACCTTGTAGGTGGCGAGGTCTGCAGCGGCTCCGGCTGTCCAGGTGTAGCCATCCTTGGGTGCGTCCATGGCGTTCTTGGTGCCGACCGAGCCGGAGGCTCCGGGCTGGTTGACGATGACGATTTTCTGTCCGAGCGCTGCCTCCATCTCCGCCGCGCAAATGCGCGTGACCTGGTCGGTCGATCCGCCCGCGCCCCAGGGTACGATGATGGTGATGGGCTTGTTGGGCTTCCAGGTAGCCTGAGCCGTGGCTACGCCGACCCCGACCGTGAGCAGGATGAGTAGGACGATGATGGTGCTTGCGAACCTTTTCATGACATAACCCTCCTTGGAATAACGATACACTTTCTAAAGTATGGAGCGCCTTTCGGACGGCGTCAATAAAACAATTCAAGCTAATTTAAAAGTCGGTTGCTCTTGAATTGCGGCAATCAGGTATGAGCTTGACACGGGATGGGCTCCGTTCCATGATTCGCTCATGGCATACTCCCTTGGAAAAGTGGCCCGTCCACCCGTGGCCCTTGTCACCGGTTCGAGCCGCGGCCTCGGCCGGGGAATCGCGCTCGAGCTGGCACACGCCGGTTTTTCCATTGCCATCCATTACTCGAGCAATGAGGCCGCCGCCAGCGAGACGCTCACGCACTGCGAAACCGCCGCGAATCAGTCGGAGATGATACCCGGGAGGCGTTTCGAAGCGTTTCGCTGCGACCTGTCCGATTATGCACAACGCCATACCCTCGTCGCGGATGTCTTCGGGAGTTTTGGCAACCTGGATGCCCTCGTGAACAATGCGGGCATGGGTCCGCGCGTGCGGGCCGACATCCTCGACGCCTCGGAAGAATCGTTCGAGGAGCTCATGCGAACCAACGTCCAAGGCCCGTTCTTCCTGACGCAGGAAATTGCGCAGCACTGGCTGGCCTCCCCCACGGAATGCCCGCTCTCCGGCGGACGCAAGGTCGTTTTCGTGACTTCCATCTCCGCGGAGACAGCCTCGGTCAACCGCGGGGACTACTGCATGTCGAAAGCCGCGCTCTCCATGGCAGCGAAACTCTGGGCAGCCCGCCTGGCACCGGAAGGCATCCAGACGTATGAAATAAGGCCGGGAATCATGTTCACAGACATGACGTCCGGCGTGAAGGCCAAGTACGACGCCCTGATCGCCCAAGGCATCGTGCCGCAAGGACGGTGGGGTACGCCCGAGGACGTCGGCAAGGGGGTTCGGGCGCTCCTTGAAGGAGCCTTCCCGTTCTCGGTGGGCGGCGTATTCGACGTAGACGGCGGATTCCACATTTCACGGCTCTGAAATGCCTGATGGACGGGGAGACAGGATGATCGATAGTGCAAAGGTTCCTGGGCTTGCCAAGCTTTCCACTGCCTGCGGGAAGGTATTCGAGATCGGAAGCGCCAAGATCAGGCGCCTCGCCGGGCGCTGGGAGCCTGGGTTGGGCGCGCCGGTGTTCACCGTAGCCGGCACGTATACGGCCAGGGGTTGGACCGAGTGGACCCAGGGTTTCCAATTCGGCGCTCCCCTCCTGGTGTACGAGGCCACGAAGGATCCATGGTTCCTCGAATACGGCAGAACATCGACACTCCGGCGGATGGCCGCACACCTCACGCATACCGGCGTCCATGACCACGGTTTCAACAACGTGAGCACGTACGGTACCCTGCTCAGGCTGATGCACGAAGGCATGATTCCCGATGAACCCTGGGAGCGCCGCTTCTATGCACTTGCGCTCAAGGCCTCAGGGGCCGTACAGGCCGCCCGGTGGACTCCTCTGCCCGACGGACTTGGATTTATACATTCCTTCAACGGCCCGCACAGCCTCTTCGCCGACACGATGCGATCCCTCCGGAGCCTCGCGCTCGCCCACCGCCTGGGCCAGGTCCTTATGGGCGAGCAGGACAGCCGCGCGAGCCTGCTGGGGCGGCTTCTCGCACACGCGGAGACTAGCGCGCGGTACAACGTGTACTTCGGCCAGGGTCGCGACCGCTGGGACATACCGGGCCGCGTCGCACACGAATCGATATTCAATACCGTCAACGGGACCTACCGAAGCCCCTCGAGCCAGCAGGGCTATTCGCCCTATACCACCTGGACCCGTGGGCTGGCCTGGGTCATGCTTGGATTCGCCGAGGAGCTCGAGTTCGCCGCCGGCCTCAGGGACGGCGAGGTCGCCACCTGCGACCTGCCGTACTTCCCCGGCGCTGACGCCGTGCGGAAGCGTTTCACCGAGGTGGCCCGCGCGACGTGCGACTTCTACCTGGCGACCACCCCGCCCGATGGCGTTCCCTACTGGGATACCGGTGGGCCCCGACTTCGGGACATACCGTACGCAGCAGACCGTCCGGCCGATCCCTGTAACCCCCTCGAACCGGTCGACTCGTCGGCGGCGGCGATCGCCGCCCAGGCTCTCCTCCGCCTGGGGGACTTCCTCACGGCAGCCGGCGATCCTGCCGGGCTCCGTTACACCGCCGCCGGGCGCCGTACCGCGGCAACGCTCATGCAGGAACCCTATCTATCGACCGACCCGGGCCACGAGGGGGTCCTCCTCCACGCCGTCTACCACTACCCGAACGGCTGGGACACGTCCGCAGACGGCAGCGACGTTCCCCACGGCGAATCGTGCATGTGGGG
>SPCK01000149.1 GCA_004525355.1 Spirochaetales bacterium | reverse complement strand
TTGGTCCAGGTGTAGGGAGCCTTGTTCGGGATCGGGTTGATCATGAGCGACCAGGATCCGGACGGGACCTGATACTGGTCAAGCTTGGCTTTCTCGGTTTCCGAGAGGCCCCGAAGGATGGCCGCGGGAACGGCCTGGAAGAATACGTCTGCCTTGCCTTCGATGATGTCTTTCGTTGCGAGGGTCTGATCCATGCGGACTTCGTAGATTACCTTGTCTACGATCGGGCCACTCTTGACCTGGGCGAACGCGGTACCCGCGACGCACAGGACGATGGCCAGCGCGATAAGCGCTTTCTTCATGTAAAACCTCCTTACATGAGGGGACAATAAGATGAAATCATTGTGAATCATCTTTTACGATTTGTAAAGATTGCAAATTCAGCTATCAGGGCGCTGAAACCTTGGAAACGTGGCTGAATTGCTGTTTGCGTATCTATATAACGTAACAAACCGCACGGTTTGCATATATACCGAAGCATTTGGAGAAAATTACTGACTGTTTTAGTCGTATGAAAAATCAGTTATAGATGCCTTTTTCCCGACGCTGATTCCGGTTTTCAATTTAGAAATGAACACAAAATCATGAGAATGGGCACGAGGCCGGTGCGCTTCGTGCCCATGAATCGCCCCCCCCCACGAAAGTGACCAATACGGCGGGAAACTGTCCTTAAAAATCAGTACTTGAACGAACTTTCTCCTATAAATTCCCGCAGGAGGCTGTCCTGGGGTACGAACTGGGCGGAGATGGGGGCGAAGAAGGCCAGGAAGTTGAGCAAGCGCTTTGCCTCGCAATATTCCGGGTCCATGGGCTTGACCGTACGCAATAGCGGTTCGGCATATACCTTGAGCACGCCCAACTCGTAGTCCAGGGCTGAATTGAGTGCCGTGTCCGCTTCGTTCTGGAAGGGGAAGATATGCATTCGCTCGCCCCTTTGCACGCTGGGCCACATCTTGAGCGTTTCGAGGGCCGACCGTCCGCGGAACTGATTGTCGCGAACCATGCGTCGCAAGAGGCGGTTGTCGGTCGTCGAAACGCGATTGTGCTCATCGAGGTTTATCTGCGTCAAGGCCGACACGTATATCTTGAATTTCTGGTCCCTGGCTATGCGGGGCGTCAGGCGTTCGTTCAACCCGTGTATGCCCTCCATGACAAGGATCGTCCTATCGCCCAGGCGCAGTCGCTTGCCCGAGGCTTTTCGCTCTCCGCTTTTGAAATCGAAGGAGGGTAGTTCCACTTCCTCTCCATTGAAGAGCTGGAGCAGTTGTTCGTTCAGGTATTCGATGTCCAGAGCTTCCAGGCACTCGAAATCGAGCTGCCCATCCTTGTCTATAGGCGTTTTGCTGCGGCTGACGAAGTAATCGTCCAGGCCGATGACCAGTGGTTCGAAGCCCAGGACGCGCATCTGGATCGATAATTTCTTTGAGGTGGTCGTCTTGCCGGAACTGGAGGGTCCAGCGATCAAAACGACCTTGACCTTGTCCGACCGGGCGGCGATCTGATCCGCGATCTCGGCGACGCGTTTGTTGTTGAGCGTCTCCGAAACATTGATGAAATCCTTGATGCGTTTGGGGGAGTTCAGCCGGTTGAGGGCTCCCACGCTGGCCACGCCTAGAATCCCCGAGCGCTTGCGCGTATCGTTGGTGATCTTGTACAGCAGCGGATCGTCCTTGAATTCCTGGATCTGATCTGGATGTTCCTTGCGTGGATATCGGAGAAGAAAGCCTGTGTCGTACGGCCGAAGCTCGAAAGTCTCGAGGACGCCCGTTGACGGCACCAGCGGCGTGATGTAAAGATCACGGAATCCGGCGCATTCGTTGAGGGCGATGCGAGAATCGTTGGTCAGCTCCAGGAGCAACAACGTGTCCTCCTGGCCGTGATCCCGGAAATAGGCGATGGCATCTTCGTAGCTTCGCCATTCCATGGCGATAGGAATATCACGCGCGACGAGGTTCCGCATATTGGTTTCCAGCGCAGCGATGTCGTCGGAACTCGCGGGGCCGTCCTCGAAATAATGATAGAAGCCGTAGCCAATTGCCTGTCCCACCACCAGGTCGCGTTCGGGGAACAGTTCGCGGGCGGCGATGGCGGCCATGAAGCACAGCGACCTGCGGTACGCGAACGCCCCCTGGGGAGAATCGACGAGAACCGGTTCGACTGAACAATTGGTCAGGATGCTGGCATCCAGCGGTTGGAGCTCGTTGTTGACGAGTACGGCCGCGAGGGGGTGCCTTAGGGAACCGAACCCGCCGGTAATGGCCGAGATCTTGGTGCCAAAAGGATAGGCTTCAACGACGCCCGACGGAAAACGGATACTGATCTGATGCATGGTCACTGCTCCTCCGAATGAAGCTGTTGATCAGTCTAACCTGAGCGTCCGCGGAATGAAAGGGCAAACGGCAATTACCCTTCCGCACTGAGCCTGTATCCCGTGCGAGCCAATTTAAAAGTTGATTACTTTTAGAAGAGCCTCGTGCTATACTGATTTTCACTTTATGGTAGATATCGATACCGCATTCACCGATGAGCTGAGCGTCGTGCATCGCATGGATGAACTCTGGCACGTTGTCCGAACGGATCCGGGAGGTGCACTCGACATAGCCCGCGCCGCATTCAAAGAAGGCCGGTCGCGCGGCTGGAAGCGGGCCATGGCATCTGCCCTCGTGGTGGCCGGCGGTGCCGAGAGCTTCATGATGCGAACGGCCGACGCCTTGCGCGACTTGCTCGAAGCCGTCGCTCTGGCCGAAGACGCCGGCGCGCACCGGGAAACGGCCAATGCGCGCCTGCGCCTGGCCGCGCTGTATGCCCAAGTGGGCGATTACGCCGCCGCGTTCGAGGATCTGGAGCGTTGCTTCTCCGAAGCGAAGCTGGCCGGCGACGAAAGCCTCGAGGCCGCGGCCCTCAACAACACAGGCGAGATCTTCCGAAAACAAGGCCGATACGAGGATGCTATCACGTACTACGACCATGCGCTGGAAACCATCGGGAATGCCGGTTACCCCGGCTCGGCCGGTATCTATATAGGTAACAGGGGAATGGCGCATCATTCGGCGGGACGCCTGGATCAGGCTCTCAAGGATTACGATGAAGCCGCCGCCATACACGAGGCCTACGGGAATTTTCCCGGACTTATAGAGCTGGCCTGCAGGCGCGCCGAACTGGCCACCCTGCGATGCGACGATTTCTCCGCCGAGACGATCTATCGGGACGCTCTTGCTTCGGCGCTGTCCAGGGGATTGACCGGCTCGGAATGCGATGTACTGCTCGACTATGGTTCGTGGCTCGTCGACAGGGGAAGGCTGGAAGAGGCTGAATCCCGACTCAGACGGGGCATGGACTTGGCATGCTCCCGGGGCTCCAGGCGCCATGTCATGGTGGCGCTCAGGATCCTGTCCGGGCTCGCCGCCGCGCAGGGAGATCATCGTTCCGCCTATGTTCGCCTGCTCATGTCCCGCCGCCTGGAGCGAAGGTCCTTCGATGAAGACGTGGGGCGCCGCCTGACGGTGCTCAAGGTCCGAACCGACCTGTCATGGGCGGAGCGAGAAGTCATGCAAGCCCGGGATGAGTCAGCCAGGCTCAAGCGCAGGACGCAGACCATCGAGCGTTCCTACGAACTATCGCGCCTGGTGTCGCGGTTGGGCCGGGCTATTACCGCGGAACTCGATCTGACGAGTGCCTGCTCGGAGTTGTACGAAGGCGTCAAGCGCTTCGTGGACGCGCCAAGCTTTGCGATAGCCGTGTTTGATCCGGTGGCCGGAAAGCTTCGGCATGTGCTGGTCATCGATGATCGGGGCGACTGCAATCTGTCGGAAGACTATCTGGGCAACCCGCAGAGCCTGTATGTGCGCTGTTTCCGCGAGAGATGCGAGTTCGTGACCAACGACGCGCAGAAGAATCCCGTTCCAGACTCGGTCGCCGGGGCGGGCCTTGAACCGACCAATCGATCCTTCGCCTTCCTGCCCGTCATGTTCGGCGCGGAGGCACTCGGAGTCGTGTCGGTACAGAGTCCACGCCCGGACGCCTATGACGAATCGACGCTGGGCGCGATGCGGGCGTTGTCAGCGTTCATCGCCGTGACCATAAAGAATGCGCGCCGTTTCGAGGATGAGAACGCGCGTCGCGAGGCCGAGATTTTCAGGCTCAAGAACGTCGAGCTCAAGGCCAAGAGCGATGAGCTGAACGTTGCTCTCGCGGAAGTACGGGAATACGCCCGGCACGAGAAAGAATACAAGGAAATGATCCTGGCCTGGAACAAACGTCTTGAAGAACAGGTCAAGCGGCGTACCAGGGATCTCGAGACCATGGCGATAAGCGACGGGCTGACCGGCCTGTTGAATCGCCGTCATGTATTCGAATTGTTGGATCGGGAGATCAAGGCCTCCACCCGTTACGGCCGGTCGCTGTCGGTGCTCATGGTGGATGTGGACGATTTCAAGCGCGTCAACGACGAGCGGGGACATCGATCCGGTGACGCCGTACTTGCGGAGATCGCCCGCGCCCTTCGCACCCAACTGAGGACGACCGATCTGGCAGGGCGCTACAGCGGCGAGGAATTCCTCATGATCCTGCCCGAAACTCCCCTCGATGGAGCGTTGATCCTGGCCGAGCGCGTACGGGAAGCCGTGAAGGTCTCCTCTGCGCTTGAGGCCATGGGTCTTTCCATGACGATATCCTGCGGCGTGGCGACTCTTGATGGCCAACTCGATTCCATGTCCCTCGTGGAGATAGCCGATCGTAGGCTGTTCGCCGCCAAGGAGGCCGGCAAGGACCGGGTGGTGGCCGCGGATTGACCGTATCATGCCAACCATGCATTTTCGATCCTGATACACCAGAGGAACCCATGCGCGTTACAATAAAAGACATAGCGGAACATGCCGGTGTTTCCAAGACGACCGTCTCGTTCGCCTTCAACAGCCCCAAGAAGATTTCGAAAGCTACCCTTGATCGTATTATGTCCATAGCGGGAGAGCTGGGCTATGTTCCCGATCCCGTGGCAAGGACGCTGACGACCAAGCGCATCGGTGCCATAGGCCTGCTCCTGCCGCAACCCATGCACGAAGCCCTGAAGAACCCCTACCTGACTGAATTGCTGCAGGGCATCGGCGCCGCCTGCCTGGAGCGTGAAGTATCGTTGCTGATCGTTCCACCGATCCGAGGAAAGCTTCTCGAGGCGGGCCGACGCGCCGCTGTGGACGCGTTGATGGTAATCGGCGTCGGGCCTGACCACTCGATCGTCGACCTGATGCGCAATCGGCACATGCCCTTTGTCAGCATCGATGGCAACCCATCATCCAGCATGGCCAACGTCGGCATCGACGACGAGTCCGCCGCGTTCATGCTGATGCGGCATGTCCTCGAGCTGGGGCATCGGAAGATAGCTGTGGTAGAACTGGAATCGGAGTCGTTCAACGCACCCGAGGAACGCTCGTCGGCTGTCCGGGATAGACGGATGGCCGGGTTCGCCCGAGCACTGGCCGGGACGGGATTGGATATGCGGGACGGCAGCATTTCCATCCACGAGGCGGAGTGCTCGCTGGACGGAGGGCGCGAGGTCGCAGCCCGCGTGCTTGCGGATGACTCCGTGACGGCGGTGGTTGCCATGGCCGATATCATGGCTATCGGTTTCCTTGAGCGTTGCTCCGAACGTGGTATCCGGGTTCCCGAAGACCTGACTGTGGTTGCTTTCGATGATATAGAAATGTCCCGATTGATACGGCCCGGCCTGACAACGGTACATCAACCGAGTTTCAAGAAAGGCTACGAGGCCGGCCGGGTCCTGCTGGGGATGCTGGAAGGCGGGCAG
>SPCK01000209.1 GCA_004525355.1 Spirochaetales bacterium | reverse complement strand
GAGGCCAGATTGGTCCTTATTCGGTCCCGCGGCGGGAGCAAGCTCGATCATGGCGGGAGCAATGACGGTCAAGCCGAAAGCAACCAGGGGAATGCGTCCCTTCAAGACCTGGATTACGATACGGGTATCCAATTCTTGAACGGGAGGAATGACATGAGCACGCTCGATTACACGGTGGAAGTCAAGGAACTGCCGGAACTCAATGTTGCCTGCGCCAGGCACGTAGGACCCTACAGCGAGGTAGGTGAAGCGTTTGGACGCCTCTACCGGTGGGCCGGCCCGCGCGGCCTCATCGGTGAAAAAACCCGGCATCTGGCCACCTACCTCGACGACCCCGACATCACGCCCGCCGACAAACTGCGCTCCAGCGCCTGCATGACCGTGCCTGAAGGCACCCCGGCGGACGGCGACATCGGCCTGATGAAGATACCCGGCGGCGCCTTCGCCGTCGGGCACTTCGAGATCGAGGCCGCGCAGTTCGGCGAGGCATGGAACGCCCTCATGGGCGAGTGGCTACCCGCGTCGGGCTACCAACCCGACGACCGTCCGTGCTACGAGCTCTACCTCAACGACCACGAAAAACACCCGCAGAAAAAGTTCATCGTGGACATCTGCCAGCCGGTCAAGCCGCTGTAGCTCCCCGTCGATCCCTGCCGCTTCGCTGTCGGCAAGCCATTGCCCGTCCGGGGCCGAGCGATGCGCCCGGCCCCGCTTTCCGCTCTTGCTGGGGAAGCCCGAGACCCCGCAACCCGCTCGCGGATGCGAGCGCGCCCGGCTCGAGCGGGCGAGGAGGCTCGGGCGGGGGGGCGCGTCTGGCCCAGGCGCCAGGATGCCCGCCCGTGGCGCCCCCCGTACAGTTTCCGGGATCTTTTAACCCTTGAGCCCGCTGGTCATGATGCTGCTGAGGTAATACTTCTGCATTGAAATGAAGACGAGCACGGGCGGCAGGATGGTAACGGCGGCGCCCGCCAGGATCAGGTTGAGCTTGTCCGAGGCCCTGCCCTGCAGCTGGCTCAGGGCCAGGGTGAGCACCGCGTTCTCGCTGCCGATCTTTATGATGATCAGCGGCCAGAGGAAGCTGTTCCATGCGTACAGGAACGTAAAGGTAGCCAGCGTGGCGATGCCGGGCATGACCGCGGGGATGAATATTTTCTTGAGCATCAGCCAGCGCGACGCCCCGTCCATATACGCGGCCTCTTCCAGCTCCTTGGGGATGGCCAGGAAGAATTGCCGCATCAGGAAGGTGCCGTATACGGTGAACACCCACGGAACGACCAGCGCCGTCATGGTGTTGACCCAATTGAGCGCCTTCATGACCTGGTACAGCGGAATGATGAGGATGACGAAGGGGATCATGTACGTGCCGAGGTAGATGAGGAACAGCTTGCTCCGCCCGGGAAACTTCAGGCGGGCAAACGCGTAGCCGCCCATGACGCTGGTCACGATCTGGCCGATGACGACGAGGATGGTAACCAGGATGGTATTGGTCAAGCTACGGAACAGGCCTTGCAGCTCGAAGACCTCGCGGTAGTTCTCGGGGTGCCAGGATACGTTCTCCACTGGTTCCGACAGGCGCACGTTGGCGTACACCGGGCTGGAGGGCTCGTCAGGGTCCACGAAAGACCCTACCGAGGTTCGGGTAACCATCGTGGCTTGTATCGTTTTCCCTTGGTCCTCAATAGACCATAATGCTGTTTCCGCGCCCCCGACGACCAGGCTCTCCTGCTCGCCGGAAGGTCCGAGGACAGGCTGTGCCTCGCTTAAAAACCGCTCGTACGTCACCGCCGGGTCGTCGGCCCGCGCGAATATGCCGATGGGTATGTTCTTCTGCGCCAGCGCGAGCTTCTTCCTCTCTCCTCCGGAGTCAACGTAGAACAGGGGCAGGTCTTCACCAATGCCCGCGACGTCCGTTCGTTCCTGGTCGCGTGGCAGGAGCTTGGGCGGTACCCTGAAGGTGTCCGTGGGCGTCTTGAGCGACGAGGTTACCATGTAGGTGAACGGGAAGAGCATGAAGTAGGCCACGACGGCGAGGAAGAGCTGTACGGTCACGTTTCGGATCAGGCGCTTGGCTTTGGTTTTCATATCCTGCTCCTAGTAGATGTTTTCGCCGGCCTGTTGCCGTCGGTACTGGAAGAACGTGGCGACGAAGATGAGCAGGAAGAGCGCCCAGGCCGTAGCGGAGGCGTAGCCCTGTCTGAACAGCTCGAACCCGTTCTGATATAGGTAGAACACGACCGTAAGGGTCGAGTTGTTGATAACCTCGGGATTGCTCGTCGCTATATACACCTGCTCGAACAGCTGCAGCGCCTGGATGGTGCTCGTAGCGACCACGAAGAACGTCGTCGGCGCGAGAAGCGGTATCGTAATGTGGAAGAAGCGCGCGACCGAGCCGGCTCCGTCGATGGTGCTGGCCTCGTAAAGGCTTTTTGGAATGTTCTGCAGTCCGGCCAGGAACAGCACGGTATTGAAGCCGACGGTCTGCCAGACCGCCATGATCGCGATGGCGAACAGGGCTATGTCAGGGTCGCTCAGCCAGTTGATGTTCTCGAACACGATGTCGTTGGCGAGGAACAGGTTCAGGAAGTCGACGATCTTTGAAAGGCCAAAATTTACGTAGCCGATTATGCCGTGATAGAGCCATCTCCAGATCATCGCGACGCCTACGATGGCCGCGATGGAAGGGATGAAGAACAGTATCCTGAACAGCTTCATGCCCGGAATGTCGCTGTTCAGGATCGCGGCGAGCACCAGGGCCAGGACGACGCTCGCAGGCACCGCCATGAGGGCGAACGCTATCGTATTGCCCAGGGATTTCCAGAACAACGCATCCCTGGCTCCGACGAGTATCCACGACCCGAAGATAGGGAAGCGGGTCAACTCGGAGAAAGCCGATCCATCCATGACAGCCGAAAGCGGCTGTAACGCGTCGGCCAGCCTGGCGAACGAAAGGGAGAAAATCTCCAGGTAGTTGCCCAGACCGATGAACACCGGCGGATCCGGGCTGAGCACGTCCCAGCGGAAGAAGCTCATGAACAGCGATAGCAGCAGTGGGCCGGCGAAAAACACGATGAATCCGAGCAGGTTCGGCGTGAGGAACAGTAATCCCGCAATCGCTTCCGACTGGTGGTGCGTCGTCTTGTACTGTTTCTGCATGGGCTCCGAATGGAGTATCCAGCAGACCAGCGCCAGGAGGATCGACGCGCCGAGGAGTCCGGCCTTGCCGGGCGTGTTGATATTGAGGAACAGGCCGAGCAAGGCCGGCACCAGATCTATCTGCAGTATGAAGACCGCGGCGTTGGCGGCCAACAGTAGCGCCGTAGCCCTGCGGAACAGCTTTCCGTCCCGTAGCCGGGCGCTCATGCCCAAGGCCCACTGCCTCAAGGCCAACAGCGTGAGCAGTCCCAAGAGTGACAGGAACCCCTTCCCGAACGAGGCCGCGATCCTGTCAATGACCAGGAAGAATCCCATGCCCTGGAGGCAGAGAAGCAGTACGCCGAGAAAGGCGACGTAATTGACGCCGAAGGCCCAAATTCGCGCGTGCTTGCCGTCCGCGAACATCTTTGTGGCCGCGATCATCGAGATTGCCGCAAGCAGTGCGAGCGAGAAAGCTCCGATCGCCCGGGCGAGGCTCGATACGCTCGTATCCAGAAGCAGTGCCACGAGCAATGTGAGGCTGGCAAACGCCAGTGCGACGTTCCAGAGCGACAGGGCTCGCGCGATGGCCCGAATGTTGGTTTTGATGAATCGATTCATGGCTGCGCTACTCCTGGACCGGGTTTTTGATCGTGGACAGGGAACTCAATGAACTCGAACGGCGACAGGAAACCGGTGTCGCCCGGTGGAACAGCAGCGGGGAGGCGAGCCTGATGCCCACCTCCCCCGATCGCTATTTTTTGAAGGTCCTGTCCAGCTCAGCCTGGATGCTGGCGCTGAACGTTTCGATGGTCATCGTACCGCTTAACACGGCCGACATCTTGGCGCCGAGAACCGAATCGAACTCAGGCCAGTTGCCGGCCCACAGCGGGCCTTCCGCAACGGGATTGTCCTTGAGTCCGTTCAAGAACGCCTGGTTGTTGGCAGGCGGCGTGAAGGTCAGGAAGGAATCGAGGGCGCTCTTGCTTACCCTGCTGGGAATATTGGCGCCCAGCTGGGCTACCTTGGCCTGTACCTCAGCTGAGGTTAGGGCTTGCATCAACCTGAAGGCCGCCTCGGAGTGCTTGGTGTTCTTGTTGACGACGTATGCACCCCAGAATAGCCAGTTGCGCGCCGATCCAGATGGGCCCTTGGGCAGTTCGACGACGTCCCAATCGAAATTGACGCCGGAGCGCATGCCGGGGGTGGCCCAACGGCCGTTCTGGAACATGCCAACCTTGCCTGCGCGGTAGGGAGGTTCTGAATCCTGGCCCCACGGTACTGCCCATCCGCCCTTGTAGAAATCGGCCTGGAACTTGAGGCCCGCAAGGGATTGCGGCGTGTGCATCATCGACGCGGTGCGGGCTTCGTTGAAGAATCCGCCGCCCGCGGCCTGCGCCCATACGCCCGAGGGACCCCACCAGGCGTTCTGGCCGTAGCCGTAGATGTCTTTACCCAGGGCCGAAACCTTTTTCATGACGTCAAGGAATGCGTCCCATGTCCACTTGCCTTGCTTGGCCAGCATGCGGGGGTCG
>SPCK01000406.1 GCA_004525355.1 Spirochaetales bacterium | reverse complement strand
TGGCCGCGCGACCAAGGAGCCAAGCATGAAAGTCGAACGTTGGGCCGAGATCCGACGGCTGGCGAAGATCGAGCAACTCTCCGCCCGCGCCATTGCGGCCCGCTTGAACTGTTGTGCCAAGACGATCAAGAAGGCGCTCACGCACGACTGGACTCCGCCGCCGAAGCGGCCCAGAACGTCCGCACTGGCGTCGTTTCATCAGAAAATCGACGCGCTCATCCAGCGCCATCCCCGGCTCTCCGCCGTCCGTGTGCGCGAAGAGATCGCCAAGGGATCGGATGGCTACCAAGGCAGCGTCTATATCGTGCGCCGCTACCTGCACCGCATCCGTCCGCCCCACACCCGCGTCTACCAGGAAGTCTACTATGAACCCGGCGAGGCGATGCAGATCGATTGGGGCTCCTGCGGCCAGATCGAAATCGGCACCACAGTGCGTACCGTCTACGTCTTCGTCGCCGTCCTCTGCTACAGCCGCCTCTGTTTCCTCAAATTCTCCCTCTCCCAAAACGCGGCCTGCTCCTATCGCGCCCTGGTCGAGGCGTTCGTCTTCTTTGGTGGTCTGCCCAAAAAACTGATCTTCGACAATTTCAAGCCCGCCGTGCTCGATGGCCACGGCCGAAACGCGCGACTCCGTTCGGACTTCCTGGCGCTCTGCGGGCACTACTGTCTTCAACCCATCGCCTGCCAGCGTCGCGACCCCGAATCCAAAGGGATCGTCGAAGCCGGCGTCCGTTACGTCAAACACAACGCGCTTCAGGGCCGGGAGGATCAACTGCGCACCTGGGCCGATTACCTCGAACTGGCCACCTATTGGCGCGACCAGGTCGCCAACGTGCGCATCCATGAAACCACCCGTGAACGGCCCTGCGACCGCTTCCTGCGCGAGCAACCCGCCTTGCGGCCGGTGCCTGAGTTTCCCTTCGACACCGACGAAGACTTCCCCACGATCGTCTCCGATCACTGCCGCGTGCGCTTCGATGCCAACCGCTATTCGGTCCCGCCCGAGTACCGTGGCAAGACCGTCGCCGTGCGCGCCAATGACCGGGCGGTCTGGGTACTCTTCGACGGAAAAGAGATCGCCCGCCATCGCCGCTGCCACGAAAAACGCCAGATACTGGTCCTTCCCGAGCACCAACTTGCGGCCTTGGAACTGCGCCACAGGAGCCGCGCTACCCAGAACGAAAGCGATTTCGACGCGCTGGGCCCCGTGGCCCGGGCCTTTCACCTCAAACTCCTTACAGTCCCCGTCCGCAAGGAACTGCACCTGCGAAAGATCCTGGCTCTCGTACGCCTCTACGGACGCCACGACGTCCTGGCCGCCATGACCATCGCGCTGGAGGTCCAGACCTACGATGCCGCCGCCGTCGAAAACATCCTGCACCAGGAACGTCGGCGCCGCCAATTGCCGTCTCTCATCGAGGTCAAACCGCAACGCCGCGAACTGATCGACGAGATCGACCTGCCCACGCCCGACCCGTCCACGTACGACTGTCTGTTTGGCATCCAAACCCTGGAGGAAACCGATCGTGAACCCGTCTGATTCGTCCAACCCCCTCACCGCAAAGCTGGAGCAACAGCTCGTCGAACTGCGCCTCCCGCGCATCGCCGAAATCCACCGCGAAGTGCTCGACGAGGCCGCGCGCAAACACACGCCCATGCTCGAAACGCTCACCGCGCTCTTCGGCGAAGAGGTGAATGCCCGCCGCGAACGCGCGCTGCTGCGCCGGGTGCAAGCCGCACGCTTGCCTGCCCGCAAGACCCTCCAGGATTACGACTTCGCCTGGCCCCAGCAGGTCCCCAAAGCCGCCCTCTTGCGCCTCTTCGACTGCGACTTCATCGGCCATCACGGCAATGCCGCTCTGATCGGCCCCACGGGCACCGGCAAGACCCATCTTCTGACCGCCCTGGGCTACAAAGCCTGCGAACTCGGTTTCTCTGTCCGCTACACCCGTGTCGTCGACATGCTCAACGCACTCATCACCGCTCACACCAACGGAACCCTGGAGAAGGCCATTCGAGCCTTCACTCGTCCCCAACTGCTCCTCCTCGATGAACTGGGCTATCTGGCCATCGACAAACGCGGTGCAGACCTCTTGTTCCAGGTCGTGGCGACCCGCTACGAGTCCGGATCGATTGTCTTGACGACCAATCGTCCCTTCCGCGACTGGGGTAAAATCCTCGACCAGGACAACACCGTGGCCACCGCCATGATCGATCGCCTGATGCATCACGGGGAGGCGCTCGTCGTGAAAGGAGAAACCTATCGCAATCCCCAGAACAAGAAGAAACCTTCCCCTTAGCGCATGCGCGCTTGCCGTGAGTCCTTAATCCGCCACGGCTGCTCCGCGAGAAGATCCGAACCGGGCAGGAGCCCAACCCCGACCGGCGCCCCTTGCCTTGGCGACGCCGGCAGACCACGCTCACCGTACCGAAGCCGACTCCACCCCTTGCTCTTCCGGGGCGTTCTGCGGCAGGCACCCTTGAACCGGTCCTCCGATCCACGCCCTCGAAACCAAGTTGTGGTGGCTACCGTGCTCGGCTGTGAGTAGATGCCGGGGCCTGCCTCGTCCGTATCGCTCGCTGAATGTCCGGCGGTCTCTCACGCACCCGCGATCCGCAACAACCTCCTTGT
>SPCK01000002.1 GCA_004525355.1 Spirochaetales bacterium | reverse complement strand
AGGAACGGCGGTTGTCTGTGATTCCAACTCGGCGCGAATGATCGTGGAACCGGGAGCATTCATTATCATCAAGGATTCACGGAATAGCTCCATCAAATCAAGCGGTGCCACGCTTATCGATATGGCTGATGCCATTTCAGCATTCGATGGCACGGACTGGGATTTCCAGCCGGATCGGCTGGCTTTTGTTGATGGACGTTGGCTTATACGTCAGAACGCCTCGGCGATCATCCTGTCCGGCGGGAAAAGTACCAGGATCGGCCTGGACAAGAGCATGCTTGTGTATCGCGACAAGCCCTTGATTGCCCATATAGCGGAGCAGCTCGTGCCAATGTTCCAAAGTGCCATCATCAGCACCAACGAGCCTACCAAATATGAATTCCTGGGCCTGCCGATGATCCCTGATCTCCAGCCCGGCCTGGGCCCATTGATGGGCATCGCATCGGCTCTCAGTTGTTCCGGGAGCGAACTCTGTTTTGTGATGGGCTGCGATATCCCTACAGTGAATTTTCGCCTGGTAAATCGCATGCTGCGACAGGCCGAGGGCTATGATATCGTCATGCCACGAAGCGCTGACGGACGTTTCGAACCGCTTTTTGCCATCTATCGCCGTTCCGTTTGCCGTCCCGCCCTGGAAATCCTGGAAGCGGGAGGGCGAAGGATCGTTGAACTTTTCGACAAGGTACGAGTCGCGTTCATGGATTTCCATGCCGGCGACTGGTATAAAAACATCAACACCATGGATGACTATCTCACGATTTCCAAGGAAACCCAGCATACAATCAATACATAATCAGCCCGCTGTCGTTTAGACAAATTTATTACCGCCCTGAACCATGCGAGAAATACCCTACAGCAAGGCTACGACCAGGATTCAGGCGCGATCCCTCATCATTCGATTATAAAAAAAGCATCCATGCCAGCTCCGCAGACCGGGCAGATCCAGCTTTCTGGAATATCCTCAAAAGCGGTCCCAGGCGCGATCCCCGAATCTGCATTGCCTTCCGCTGGGTTGTAGATATAACCGCATACACTACACTTGAACTTTTTCATGCCATCCCCCTCGGCCCAAGAATGATAGACTTTGATACGATTCCTTGTACTGATGAGTCAATTTCAAAAGTCGTATGGCTTTTGAAAAACCCTCGATAGATCAAAGTATCAATAACCAGCGAATGCGTCAACGCGCGAAGATACAGTCAAGCGCATTTGGCTGCCTCGGTGGCGGCCAGTTGGGCCGCATCGTTTATGGCACCGCGTATCCCAGCGAATCGAGACTGACGCGCCAGTATTCCGTTCGCGACTCCTCTGTGAAGTTGCGCGAGCGGTACAGCGCGATGGCGGCGACGTTGGTTTCCTCGACCTCCAATCTGACGGACGATGCGTTCCTGCGTCGTAGGATCGAAATGACCGCGTCAAGGATGGCGCCGCCGTAGCCTTTCCTGCGGAGTGATGGCAGCACGCTGAGGCCGTTGATCATATAGTCCCCGTCCTTGCCATACAGGGCGACCAGGCCCACGATGCCTTCGGCCGACCGTACGCTGTAGTGCTCACACGCGGGATCGTCGATGGACGATTCGATCAAGGCTCGCTCGTCCTGGAACGAGCCGACGAAAATGTCCGCGGGTAGAGCGGCCAGGTCGTCCAATTCCTTGTGCGAGAACGGCACGAGCCTTACCGATCCGGCATACAGCGCGGTCGGACTCTCCAGCCGGGATTTTTTTGGCACAAGCACCATGGTGATCTCGCCGTACGAACGCTCCGCTCCCAATTTTCTGGCGATTGAGCCCCCATTTCCCAGGCGGCCATCAGATACGAGCAGCAGTGAAGGGACGCCCGCGGAAACAAGAGTATTTACGGCCATGGAGAAAAGCTGTGAAAACAACCCGGATCGGCGGAAAAGGGGATCAATGCAGGCAGAGAACTCGCCTTCGGAACGCCCCGGGGCGAATATGAAGGCCGCCCCGACTACCCTGCTCTCACCGGAAGCGCCTTTGGCCTCGGCCAGAAAAATTGCGGGCATGGTCTTGATGGCGTTCAGCCTGGCATCAAAGTGAATGCCGGGCTCATAGCCATCGAACTCGAGACACAATCGCTTGATGTTTTCCACCGCGTCCCGTTCATAACCCGTTAATTCCTGTCGCTCCGAAAAAACGATAGTGAGTTCGAGCTTCATGAACGGTCGTCCTTGAGTTTCTGGATTTCGTCACGCAGTATCGCCGCTGCCTCGAATTCGAGGTTTTTTGCCTTCTCGAGCATCTCGCGTTCCAGCCGGCGCACCAGGGCGCCACGCTGTTCGGGAACCATCAGGTTGTAGGCACCCTTGATGGTCTCCAAATCGGACGATGTTACGTCCCGTTGCTCTTCCTTGTGCCGTTGTAGGATGTCCTGAACTGCTTTCTTGACCGTCATGGGTGTGATACCATGTTTTTCATTGTACGCGGCCTGGGCCGCCCGGCGTCGGTCCGTCTCGTCGATGGCCTTGCGCATGGCATCGGACATGCGATCCGCGTACATGACGACGGTACCCGCGGCGTTTCGGGCCGCGCGTCCGATGATCTGGATCAAGCTGGTAGCCGAACGCAGGAAGCCGATCTTGTCGGCGTCCAATATGGCGATAAAGGAAACCTCCGGCAGGTCGATGCCCTCCCGGAGCAGGTTGATGCCAACGAGCACGTCATATTCGCCCGTCCGGAGCTGCTTGAGGATTTCGACACGCTCGATGGTCTCTACCTCACTGTGTATGTAGCGGACCTTGAGGGACAGTGATGCCAAGTATTCGGATAGTTCTTCCGCCATCCGCTTGGTCAGCGTCAGGATGAGGCTCCGCTCGCCAGCGGCGATGCGGGCCTTGATTTCTGTATAGATATCCTCTATCTGGCCTTCGCTCGGCCGTACCATGATTTCAGGGTCCACCAAGCCTGTCGGTCGTATGAGCTGCTCAACGACGCGGGCGGAACGCTCGACCTCGATCACGCCGGGCGTGGCGGACACGTATAGTACGCTACCGGTAAGCGCGTCGAATTCCTCATATTTCAGGGGACGGTTATCCATGGCGGAAGGCAGGCGAAATCCATAATCCACCAGCGTCTGCTTACGGGATCTGTCGCCCGCGTACATCGCGCCGATTTGCGACAGGGTCACGTGCGACTCGTCGATAAAGGTGAGGAAGTCCGGAGCGAAGTAATCCAGGAGCACCGAGGGCCTGCTCCCGCGAGCGCGGCCCGACAGCGGAGCGGAATAATTCTCTATGCCCGAGCAGTAGCCGATTTCCTGCATCAGTTCCAGGTCGTACTCAACGCGCGTTTTGAGCCTCTGGGCCTCGACCAGCTTTTGCGCGGACATCAGCTCCGCGTAGCGTACGTAAAGTTCGGCCCGAATCGAGGCGATCGCCTTATGCACCATCGTCTCGGGCATGACGAATTGCTTGGCCGGATAGATAACCGCCGCGTCCAACTCCTCCAGCACCTGTCCGGAAACCTGGTCGAAGCGGCGTATCCGCTCCACCCGATCGAAATCCAGCTCAATGCGATAGGCTTCCTTGGCATAAGCCGGGCATACCTCTATTACGTCGCCCCGAACCCGAAAGCGCCCCCGCTCGAGCACCGCGTCATTGCGTTCGTACTGCAGACCGATCAGTTCGCGCTTGAATGCTTCCGGATCGAGCTCCTGTCCCACGACCGCCTCGACCTTCATCTCACGATAGACTTCAGGCGTCGCCAGGCCATAGATACAGGAAACCGTCGCGATGATGATGACATCGCGGCGCTCCATCAAGCTGCGCGTGGCGGACAGGCGCAGCCGCTCGATTTCCTGGTTGATGCTCGCATCCTTCTCGATATACAGGTCCCGCGTGGGCACATAGGCTTCAGGTTGATAATAATCATAATAGGATACGAAATACTCGACGGCGTTGTCCGGGAAGAAATCCTTGAACTCACGAAATAGCTGGGCGGAGAGCGTCTTGTTGTGGCTGATGACCAATGTTGGTCGTTGTACGGCCTCGATCACCTTGGCCATCGTGAAGGTCTTGCCGGAACCGGTAACGCCCTTGAGCGTCTGGTACGTATCGCCGGCTCGTATGCCGAAGGCGAGAGCCTCGATGGCCTGGGGTTGGTCTCCGGAGGGAGCGAAGGGAGCTACTACTCTGAACGGTTTCACGGCAAGCAACCTCCGGGCACCGTTTTGCCTTCGGCCACGGTACGCCGGGATTATAGACCAATATAGACAGTTCGCGCAAACGTAAAGCCACGGGGGACAGAGCTACCGGGTGGACAGGAAAATGGCAGCCTCCGCGATTGCTCGACCTCCTTGCGCGACGTCACTCAGGGGGACAGAGCCAAAGCTGGCGCGCACGTGCCGGTCCAGACCGTCTCCGGGGCTGGACTCGAACCGGAATGCGGCTTCCGGAGCCACAGCGCAACCGCGATCCAGGCAAGCCTGAGCGAAGATTCTACCGCTCGTATCCGGCGGGACGCGTATCCAGGCATTAATACCACCTCGGGGTTGCTCCCAGGATAAACCCACTTTGATGCCCGGGGACAAGGCTCCGAAAAAAATGTCGGCCGCTTGCAGGTATCGTTCCCGCGCGCGGGCGATATGCGCGTCGTAGCGCCCGCTTGACAGGAAGCGTTCCAGGACCCGTTGCATCAGTCCGTTGGACGAGAGGTCGACCGATCGCTTGGCGCCCTCGATGCGTTCGCGGAGCGCGGCCGGGGTCTCCATGCACGCGATGCGAAGCCCTGGCATCATGGTTTTGGAGAAGCTCTTCACGAAAAGCACCCTGCCGGCCTCGTCAAGAGCCCGGAATGATGGAGACGCGCCCGGTTCGGGTACGAGATCGGCAAAAAGATCGTCCTCCACGATATAGAAACCATAGCGCTCGGCCAGTGTGACCAATTTCGTTTGCGCGCGCCTGGAATAGACGATTCCCGTCGGATTCTGGAAACTGGGATTTACGTAAACGAGTCGCAGGGGCCGGGTCGCGGCAAGGTGCTCGAGCACGGCGAGGTCCATGCCTTCCGCATTCAGGGGCACAGATTCGACTCTGGCGCCGGCGGCGATGAACACGTCGCGAGCCCCGCGATAGCCTGGCGATTCCATCGCTGCCACGTCGCCCCTGCGCAGGAGCACCCGGGCGGCCAAGTCCAACCCCTGCTGGGCGCCAGAAACGATATGCACATCGTCTGGATCGACGGCCTTCGCGGGATCACGCCTGCTCGAAAGCCGCAGGGCCAGAGCGCGTTTGAGCGGCGCATAACCGGAAGCATCCTGATATTCAAAGACCTTGCCGCCGTCGGCGTCGATGGCTTGTACGATGAAGGCCTTGACGTCTTCGAGAGGAAACAGGTCGAGCGGCGGCGCGTTAGCGGTCATGTCGACCTGGTTACCTTGCTCGCCGTGAACATTGGGGTCATGAATGGACGGCAGGGAATCCGGCCCGATGCGAGACTTCGCCTCATGCGGCGCCTCGGGAATAGATGCGTCAATCGGGACGTAGGCTCCGGAACCCGCGCGCGCCTCGACGAGGCTCTCACGGGTCAGGATGCGGTACGCAGCCACGACGGTGGCTGGATTCACGCCCAGCTCATCCGACAACCTGCGGATCGACGGCAGGCGGTCGCCGCGTCTGAACTCACCGTCAATGATACGTCGTCTCAATGCATCCGCGGCTTGGACATACAACGGCGTGTCATCGTCCTTGTATACCCGCATGGATGACTGCATCAATGCTCCTTGACCTGTGATACGGTTTACGATACAATATAATCATACACTTTGCAATACAGTTGCACTCGATTGAACAGTCCGAGGGAATGCGGAGGTGATCGAAGTGCTACGAGGGAGACAAACATGGACGACAGGACGAAGGTCAATCGCGACCTGGCAAAAATGCTCAAAGGCGGCGTCATCATGGACGTGGTGGACGCCGAACAGGCGAAAATAGCAGAAGCCGCGGGTGCTGTGGCCGTAATGGCATTGGAACGCGTGCCCGCGGACATACGCAAGGCCGGCGGTGTCGCCCGTATGTCGGATCCCAAGCTTATTAAAGAGATCCAGGCCGCAGTCAGCATCCCGGTCATGGCCAAGGCCCGCATCGGACACTTCCTCGAGGCTCGCGTGCTCGAAGCCCTCGGCGTAGACTATATCGACGAGAGCGAGGTGCTGACGCCCGCGGACGACAAGTACCACATTGAGAAGAGTTCCTTCAAGGTTCCTTTCGTCTGCGGCGCGCGCAATCTGGGCGAAGCGCTCCGTCGTATCGGCGAGGGTGCTGCGATGATCCGGACCAAGGGCGAGGCAGGCACCGGCGATATTGTAGAGGCGGTCAAGCACCTGAGGACCGTCCATGAAGAAATCCGCGATGTCGTCAACGCACCCAAAGAGGAACTGATGACCATCGCCAAAAACATGGGAGCGCCCTATGAACTGATACTCGAGGTGCACGAACTCGGCCGTCTGCCCGTGGTCAACTTCTCCGCCGGCGGTGTGGCGACCCCCGCCGATGCGGCTTTCATGATGGCCCTTGGCGCTGAAGGCGTTTTCGTCGGATCGGGCATCTTCAAGTCCGAGGATCCAGCCAGGCGCGCTGCGGCCATTGTCAAGGCCGTCACCTATTGGAATGACTATGCAGTCGTTGCCGAGGTGTCGGAAGGCCTGGGCGAGGCGATGCGCGGTATCGACGTACGCGGAACCGAGGATGCAGCCCATTACGCGGAGCGCGGCGTGTGATCCTGGCCACCGATCCAAGTCTTGCGATTATCCGAATAGGGGTGCTGTCCCTGCAGGGAGGCGTGGAGGAACACCTTCAGATGCTCCGCGCCCTGCCCGCTGTCGAGGTGCGGACCTTTACGCGTCCCAGCGAACTCGCCGGCCTGGACGCGGTCATCCTTCCGGGCGGTGAGAGCACGGCCATAGGAAAGTTGGCTGTCGAGAATGGGCTGATGGATGCCCTTCGAAGTCGCATCATTGAAGGTATGCCGGTTTGGGGCACATGCGCCGGCATGATCCTCCTGGCGAGGGAAATCCGCAACGACAAACGGCGACACCTCGCGGTGATGGACATAACGGTTGACCGCAACGGCTACGGCGCACAGCTCGAATCGTTCGTATCCAAGATTCCAATCGATGGAATCGAAGGCGGCCCGTTTCCGCTGGTGTTCATAAGGGCGCCTCGCATATTGGTCGTGGGTCCTGGAGTCAGGGTCATGGCAAGCCTGAATGGAGAACCCATAGCCTGCGTACAGGACGCCATGGTGGCAACGGCGTTTCATCCAGAGCTGTCTGGAGATACGCGCTTTCACCGGTGGTTCGTCGAACTCGCGCGGACGTCGAATCGCGGTTGAGACTTCATTGAAGATGATGGCGCCGCGGGAAGCAGTGCTTTCCGCGGCGTTTTTTTATCCGGAACAACCAGCCCAATGGGGCGCCTATTGCTTGCCCATCGCCTCAGCCCTGTCTGAAAGCGTGACATCGACCTTCATCAACCTGGAACCCCGGTAGAACTCGACGCGAACGGTATCGCCTGGCTTGTTGTCCTCCAGCGCGGAGTACAGGTCAGCGATGGCACTTACGGCCATGCCGTCCACCGCTACGATGATATCGCCGCCTATGTTGAATACACTCTGGTAATAGCGTACCGGCGTCGAGCCGCCCCGTAGACCGTTTCGATCGGCGTTACCGCCTTTCTTGGTCGTGGACAGCAAGAGCCCCTTTTCTATGGGAAGGGGCGAGCCTCGCTCCTTCATGTATTCGCTGAGCGCTGGAAACAATTGCACGTACTCGGCATCGATCCAGCCCCGCTTCACCATCCCGAATTTTATCAGGTCCGGTACGACGCGCTTGGCCGTGTTGACCGGTACAGCGAAGCCGACGCCCACTGAGCCGCCCGAAGGGCTGTAGATCATCGTATTCACGCCGATGATCTCTCCCCGCGCGTTGAGCAGGGGGCCTCCGGAATTGCCTGGATTGATGGACGCGTCAGTCTGGATCATGTCACGGATGATGGTTCGCGTGTCTTGCTGTACGGGCCTGCCCAGACCCGACACGATTCCCCTGGTAAGGGTACGCTCGAGACCGAACGGGTTGCCGATCGCGAGTACCTTTTGTCCGACTCGCAGGTTTGAGCTGTCACCATAGGGAATGAGCGTGAGCTTCATGCCCTTGGGCGGAACGAACTTGACCACCGAAAGGTCGTTCTCGGAATCGGAACCTACGACGGCACCCTGGAAGCGGGAACCGTCGGCCAAGTTGACGAATACCTTGTACGCGTCCTTGACCACATGGTAATTGGTCAGGACATAACCGCGTTCGTCGATGATGGAACCGGAACCGGAACCGCCCTCCTTGGGAACGGGTTCCAGGAACCAGTTTATTGCCACCACTTCCGTCGTTATATTGACGACTCCAGCGTTAAGGCGCTCGTAGACGTCTATGTTCTCCCGCTCGTCCTGTGTATAACCAGTGATTGACTCGACCAGGACCGCAGGGCCGACCTGGCCATTGGCGCCCGCAAGCTTATCCTCTGTCACCCGAGGAGTCGTCACCGCGTTCGACTGGTCGTCAATCGCCGCAGCTACGCTCCCGTTCGAGTCATTCGCGCCAATGGGTATGACCTGCAAGCCTATGGCTACAAGAAGCCCTACAGCCAGAGATGCAACCGAAAAAACCAGTACCTGCGATCGTGTGTATAAACGCACGGCATCCTCCCAGAAGAAACATGGGCGTTCACCTATCGGGCGCCCGGAATTCGGATCGGTGATCAACCTGTAAAAAGCGAGGCACTGCGGCTCTTTCAATAGTCAGGGAACTTTTTTGAAAGAGTTACCGAATCATCGTGCAGATTGCGTAGCGATTCAACCAATTGTTACGAATCGCAATCAACCGCAGAACCAATTTCGCAAATTGGTTTGCTTTCAATATAATGGTATGCCTGGCGCATGCCAACGATATGCGTTGCCACCTTGCGAGAATTTTACAATATGTTATGGTAGAAGCGATGGCATCGCAAATCAGTCACCTGTTGGTCGGAGAACGCGCTCTCCGCGCGGCCCTTCCCTCTCGGGCTCCCAAAATCCTCTCTACGGGAGGCCCCCTGTTCCGCTTGGGATGTCAGGGTCCCGACCTGTTCTACCACAATCAACGGACCAGGCCCCTGTCCGTCCTCTATGGCTCCCTGGCCCATAGGCGCGGTTTCGGCGCACTGTGCGCAGCCCTGGCAACCGCGGGTTTCGGAGAGGGGGCTGAATCGGCCTGGGGAGCGTTCGCGCTCGGGTTTTGCACTCATGGAGCCCTCGATCGGGTCACACATCCATATATCGTCTATCGTTCGGGTTGGATCGATGCCGGAAAGCCTGAGACGATCGATTTTCGGTCATGCCATCCCTTCCTGGAACGGGTTCTGGACGTCCTGCTCTGGGAGCGGGAAACCGGAATGCCCATCCACGATTTTCATCAAGGCGATGCGTTGACGCCCGAACACGGGGTTCCTGGCCACTTTGCGGAAAATCTTGCGCTGGCGCTCCGCAACGCCTATCCCGAGCGGACATCCAGGGATGAAGAACTGGTTCAAAGGGTCATAAACGCTTTCGAAGATTCATTGTTCCTGTACAGGCACAGCGACCCGTCTGTGACGAGCATGAGCGGAGGAGGCACCGTCTCATACAGTTCCTCCTTTCTCGAGCGCGGTTACCGGGCGGTAGCTATCGTCTATCCTGAAAATCTGGACCGATCCATCGACTGGGCCAATGAAGGCAAGGTCGCCTGGCGCCATCCGTGTGATCCGCCGCGCTCATCCGATCGTTCGTATTTCGAGTTGTGTGAAGAAGCGGCCCGTGAGGCGGAGCTGGTCCTCGGGCTCTGCACCCGGGCTTTGGACGGTTCGCGAGAGGCATTGCTCGAATTGCCCGAGGCGGCGGGTAACGGCTCACTGAATGTTGGGGACGAGTTCGGCAAGCAGACCAAGCCGGTCTACTTGGACCCGCTTCCACTCCGCGCCGCCATGGAGGAACAGTATCGCATGCGCCTGGCCCGAATCTCGGGCAATCACGATACGGTTCCGATTGACCGCGGACCTTACAGCGTATAGTATTGGCCGGTATGGACATGAAGGACAGGTTGGCCAAGGCTTATGGCCAGGCCAAGAAAGATGACGAAGGATCGAAAGTAACCGGAAACGGTTCCGGCCACGGTCCCGATCCCAGGACACCTCACGCAGCAAAGCAGGGCTCCCAGTCGGCGTCCCGCGCGCACAAGCCAGCCGGAACACAAGCAGCCAAATCTTCCCGCCAGCCCCCTGATGGCCGCGCCGGACTCATCCGCGCCACCAAAGAATCAGAGCGTCTGCTCAAGAGCGGCCTGCCTGGTATCGAAAAGGCAGCTAAATTCCTGCTCCTGTTGGGGCAGGAAGAAGCGGCCAAGGTCATCAGGCATCTCAAACGCGACGAGGTCGAAAATATTTCCCGGCAAATCGCAAAAATCGAGCGTATCGATACGGTCGAAGCGAACGAAATCCTGACCGAGTTCGGCTGGCTGGCCAAGACCCAGGGCGCCTCGCTGGAAGGCGGACCGGAAATAGCTGAACGCATGCTGTCGGCGGCTTTCGGCGCGGACAAGGCCCGAGAGGTACTGCGCAAGGCCGTACCGGAAAGCCGTAGACCCTTCGCGTTCCTGAACGATTTTGAAGCGCGCCAGCTTATCGTGCTGCTCAAGGACGAATCGGCCCAAGTCATGGCCCTGATCCTGCCCTACCTCAACCCGAAGCTTGCCAGTTCCGTGATTTCAGAATTGCCCGAGGCCGCCCAAACCGATGTAGTCAAGCGAATAGCGAAGCTGGACCGGATGGCGCCCGATGTACTTGAACGGGTAGAGTCGGTACTCCGCGACAAGATAGCGCGTATCGGCCATCCGGAAAGCGCAGAACGCATCGACGGTGCCGCCGTTCTGGCCGGCATACTCAAGCACGTGGGCGGTGACCTGGAAAGTCGCATACTCGATGGAATAGGAAAGGACAGCCCCGAACTATCCCGCGACATACGCGAACGCCTGTTCACCATAGACGACATACTGCGCGTGCCCGACAGGGATGTCCAGAAGAGCCTGCGCGAGCTATCGGAGCGCGAGATCGCCCTCGTCCTGAAAGGCAAGAGCCAATCCATGCGGGACAAGCTCCTGTCAAATGTATCCCAGAGCAAGCGTGTGATCATCCTCGAGGAATATGACATCATGGGCACGGTCCGCAGGGACGAGGCTGAGAAGGCTACCCGTGCCTTCCTGGAATACTTCAAGCGGCGATGGGAAGACGGCGATCTGATCCTGGAAGGCGACGACGACCTGATCGACTGAAACCGTTTCTACCTGCGTACGGAATCCCGTTTCCGGGTGACAGCGCTTGATACGGCTCTCATGGCGCCTCAGTCCTTGATGTATCGAATCTTTCCTTCAACGGCCTCCTCGGCGCGCGCGAGTATGAACAACAGGTCCGACAGCCGGTTCATGTACAACCGCAGTGGTACGGATACGTCCGCGTCCCGGGCCAAGCTGACGATGCGCCGCTCGGCGCGACGGCATACAGTCCTGGCCACGTCCAGTTTCGCCGATTGCGGGGTTCCCCCAGGAATGACGAAACCGGTTAGATTGACCTCCGCTTCCAGGGTAGCAATGTAGGTAGCCAGGCGTTTCGCGTCTCGTTCCAGCATAGGTTCCCTGCAGGAGCCCGTCTTCGTGGCCAGCTGCCCTGCGACCCTGAACAGGTCCTTCTGCACCTCGCCGACGATGCGCAGGCAATCGGCTCGTTTGAGCCAATACCGGGCCTCGCCCAAAAACGAATCCAGTTCGTCAATGGTTCCGTAAGCCTCGACGCGAGGATCATCCTTTCGGACGCGCTCGCCCGACCACAGGCCGGTAATGCCCTCATCTCCGGTTCCGGTCACTATTCCCATTGGTCCTCCTAACCCGGGTTCAGGAAATCCCGGATCGCTCTCTGGTCCCCGACGTCTCGAGGTTTACTATGTCACCCTACTTGGCAGGGTGTCGCAATAGCATAGCAAACCGTATGGGTTGCGAGTATAGCAAAGGTTATTGGAATAGCAACAGACTCTTTCAACAACCTGCCAGGAGTCCTGCAAGCCGATTTTTCATTCCTTCATTCAAATGAATACTTTATTTTCCGTAACTCTTACGATACAATGAACGTGGGCTGCGCTGGCAACAGGGTACCGGTTATTTTCCGGTCTTCCTTCACCGCGGTGACCACGAAGGGAAACAATGGATAATAAGGGTTTCGTCATTCTACGACAACTTATCAGCGATGTCGAAGGAGCCCCGTTTCCCGGCACTATCAACAATGAGCTGTATACGATCTGGTATGAGCACATGCAGGAAGCGGCGCATGAAGCGCTGGAATATCTGTGTACCTATGATCCCGATTACAGGAAAAGCGACATACAGGAGTTCGAGCCATGAGCTCAGCCTGGCGCATGCCTTCCATTCTGCAGTGGCTACGCCTATGAGCGGCCCCACGTCCCGCACCATCGACGATGGAAACGCCAAGGCATGGGATGATCTCATGCACAAGCCCGCCAAGGCGCTCGAGGATTGCCAGAAGCTTCTCGCGGAGGCAAAAGCCGGTCATTACCGCAAAGGTGAGGCCGATGCCCTCCTCAATATCGGCTGGTGCGATTTCCATTTATCCCGACTGCCCGAAGCCTTCTCCGCGTTCTCGGGGGCCACCTCGACGTATGACGCGCTGGGTGACGACGAGGGTGTCTGCAAGGCATTGAACGCGATCGGCGTCTACTATCACGAGATATCACGGATGGACAAGGCCATCGACTATTACACGCAGAGCCTGGATCGTGCAAGGAGGGTTGGCCTGCGCGGCAGGGAGCTCGTCGCCATGACCAATATTGGCGAACTCTGCCTGAACCTTGGCAACCCCAAGGAAGCTCTCGATTATCTGCTCAAGGCCCATGAGATGCAGGCCAGCCAGAGCGACCCGGAGCTGGCCGTAGTAATCCTCATGAATATCGGAAGCTCGTTCCTCGATATGGGAAACTACGCCCTCGCGACAGAATTTACCGAGAAATCCTGTCGCTTGGCCCTGGAAGCCAAAGAACTGGTAAATGCCTCGGAATGCAAGGCGATCCTTGCGCGCATTGCGACGGCCGAAGCGAAGTTCGACCAGGCCGAAACGTATCTGCAGGACGCCCTCGCATTGGCGAAGAAGGTCGAAAGCCCTCGGTTACACGGCCAAATGCTCATCGCATACGGAGGTCTGCTTCTGGAACGCGGCAGGACGGCTGAGGCGGTACTATCACTTGAAGAGGCCATCGCCCTGTGTGAAGAAACCAAATCCAAGAACCAGCTTCATAAAGCTTACGAGTACTTGGCACGGGCTCACGAGGATATGGGCGACTTCAAGGTAGCCCTTCAGTACTTCAAACAGTACTCCCACTATCGTGCAGAAATATTGCGCGAAGATACGGCCCAGAAAGTGCGGAGCATCCAGGTCCAGGCCGAAATCGACAAGGCACAACAGGAATCCGAGATATACCGGCTACGGAATACGGAACTCAAGGAAAAGTCCGACGCGCTCGAGGAAATCAACCGGCAAATTCAGTCAATTTCTGAAATAGGCCGGAAGGTGACTGCCAGCCTCGACTTCAAGACCGTTTCAAAAACGTTGTACGAGAGCTTGCAGCCTCTCATTGAGATGGATTTCTTTGGCATTGCATTGCACGCTCCTGAAAAGAAGCAACTCGTGTATCGCGATTTTTATGAAGACGGTCTCCTCAAACATGATCGGGCTATTCCCCTTTCAGCCGACAATTCCTTTACCGTGTGTACATTCCAGAATCGCGCGCCGGTCCTGATCGACGACAAGGACAAGGAATATGGCAGATACCTGTCCAAGCCGTCCAGGACGAGAGGAAATCCCTGCCAATCCATCGTATGCCTACCGCTCACAATCGAGGATCGCGTGTTTGGATGCCTCATGGTCCAGAGCCGCAAACGCTCCGCATATTCACAGCGCCACCTTGCATTATTCGAAGCCCTCGCTCCCTATATCGCCATAGCGGTTGAGAACGCGCTCATCCACGATCGTCTGGAGGAGTTGAACGAGGACTTGTCCGGGGAAAAACACCGGCTGGAACGGGCTACGCTCAAGATCAGCCACCTTGCCAATCACGACACGCTGACCGGACTGCCAAATCGGCGCCTTCTCTTCGAACTGATGGGCAAGGCTCTGGACACGGCCGCAAGGACTGGCGACAAGGTAGGCGTCGCCTTTATCGACCTGGACGATTTCAAGCCCATCAACGACCTCTACGGCCATGCCGCAGGAGATTCCGCGTTGGTGGCCATGGCCGAACGCCTCAAGAGCATACTGCGAGCTTCCGACATTGTGGCCAGGGTGGGAGGCGACGAGTTCATCATCGTCCTGACGAACGTGCAGGACAGGGCCGACATAGAGTTGGCGGCCATCAAGATCCTCGATGAATGCGGGAGGCCTATAACCTTTTCAGGCCATGAGAAATCCTTCAGCTTCTCCATGGGCATCGCAGTGTTTCCCGATGACGGAATTTCAATCGACGAGCTCATCAACAAGGCGGACGCCGCCATGTACCGCATCAAGCGGGCAGACAAGCACGCCTTCGCCTTCTCCGAATGACCATATGATGACCGGCGTCGTCGATTGACACGCTCCCAAGGCCATGGTATCTTTTTTCGCGCTCTACGTCGAACCGTTTCCGGTTCCCGGGCCGCATTTCCGCGCCCCCTTTTGCACAATCAGAACGTCCAGGAAGGATTCGATGGCATCCAAGAACGACAAGCATCTCCAGCCGTCCTCAGGCGATCACGCCGCACCCAAACCTCACCACGGCAATCCCTTCGTGTATTTCGGGACCGTGGTCATCCTGATCATCACCGTTATCGCCTTCGTGGTAGCCCCCTCCATGGGCTCAGGCGGGGGTTCAGGATCAACATTGAGTTTCGGTTCCTGGAACGGGAAGGCTATTGCCTTCGCTCAGGGCGGATATTTCGCGGACCAGGTACAGCAAGTCAAAAACCAGATGGAAGCTCAGGGGTATACCGATAACGGCGACCAGTACTTCGCATATCAAGTTTGGCGTCGCGCTTTCGAGAACACGGCCATTCATTTTGCGCTGCTCGATATATCCAAGGAATCGGGCATGGCGATCAGCGAGGGTTCCCTCGACGCAAAGATGGCCCAGGATCCGGCATTCGTCGAGAATGGCGCTTTCTCCCGCCGCAAATACCGTGAAGCCTCGGCCTCCTACAAGTCGAACATCCGGTCGAGCATCCGCGATTCATACATGAAAGATCGTTTCGTAGCCGATACCGTTTCGGTATTTCCCAGTACAGCGGAAACCGATTTCATCAAGTCCATGGCCCTGGCCCAGCGCTCCGTGGAATATGTGGCATTCCCCTTCTCCGCCTATCCCGATTCGGCCAAGTTGGACTTTGCCAGGAACAATGCCGCTTCGTTCAGGAAAATCCGCCTATCCCGCATCACGATCACGTCAAACGTCAAGGAGGCGGGGGAAGTCCTGTCCCGCGTCAAGGCCGGCTCACTCTCCTTCGAGGACGCCGCCAAGAATTACTCGAAAGACGCTGTGGCTTCCAAGGGCGGCGACCTCGGTTCGCGCTATGCATGGGAACTCAAGGGCGATTTCAAGGACGCTACGGCACTCGAGGCTGTTTTCAGACTGCCGCTCGGCGCATTTTCGGAAGTCTATGAGAGCGTATCGGGCTCCTGGGTTTTCTACAGGATTGACGATACCGTCTCCGAACCCGAATACGCGTCTGCCGATCTGGTCAGGACTGTCACCGAATATATCAATCGCTACGAGAAGGGCCTTATAGAGGATTATGCAGTCAAGACTGCGGAGGACTTCGCTGCAGCGGCCCAGGCTGATTTCGTCGGTACCGCCGCTTCCCGATCCCTTTCGGTCAAGTCGACCAATTCCTTCCCGCTCAATTACGGAGCCGCCTTGGATCTTGGATATTTCTCGCTCCTCGGCAAGCTCGATACCACCGGTAACCCCGAGCTTGCCGGCGCGGATCGCAACGAGAAATTCCTGCAAACCGTCTTCTCCCTCAAGGCCGCCGAGCTGTCAGCACCCGTACTGCTCAACGATTACGCTATCGTCATGCGCGTAAAGGAAATTTCCAACGCTGATGAGAGCGCGCTCGGTCTTATATCCGCATACTATTCCGGCGTACTGCAGGAAAGTATAAGCAGGGAACTGGCTGAGGGTATCATGAAGGATCCGAAGCTCAAGGATAATTTCATGGACACCTTCCTGCGGGTTTTCTCTCCCGCAAACTAGAACGATCATGACCACGAAAAGCCCCCGAATCGTCAGTACGGACGGGGGCTTTTCTGTTTTCTACGCGAATCGCTGGCTCTACTCCCGACATGCTCCCGTCAACAGTGCTTTGAAGGTTGTCGCTTCGATCGAGCTTCGAAGCGATACGCTGTACCTTGTGCCATCCCCCTGCTTGATGCACGGAATTGATGCGCTACTTTCCAACCTTCTTGCCGGAAGCGCCATACTCTGCGTGGAGACAGAGGATGCTCTGATGGGCATCGCCGTTACGGCATTCGAGTCGTTACGCTCCGACATCCGGGTTCGACTGATACATGAACGCGAACCGACTGCCGTAGCCGCGTTCGCCCAGTCAATGGGCACTTTCAGGAGAGTCGTCCCGGTACAATTGAGCCATGGATATTCACTCGATCCGGAGCGCTATGACCGGATCCTGAACGCCCTTCGCGAAGACATATCCATTTTCTGGCGAAACAGGATATCCCTGATCCGCATGGGCAGGCTCTGGGTCAAGAATCTGTTCGCAAATATTGGCGCCATGAATTGGGCAGACGTTCGACCTGTACCTGCCGTCCAAGCTGGCCCCGTGGTCGTCTGCGGTGCCGGCCCATCCCTGGATCTTGCCTTGCCCCTGCTACGCGAGCTTGATGATGGCGTGCACATCATGGCTTGCGATACTGCGGCCGGCGCGCTGGTCCTTTCGGGGGTGCGGGTCGACTCGGTGGTCTGCCTTGAGGGACAGGTATACAACCTCGAAGATTTCCTGCCGCTGAACACCAAGCCGGTTGATGCCTTCGTGGACCTGAGCGCCCATCCTTCCAGCTATCGTGCCCTGATGGGCCCCAAGATCCTTTTGTCCAGCCGCTGGGCTGACCTTCGACTCCTTGACAGGCTGGCAGCGGCTGGATTCCCAATGATGCCGGTTCCTCCTCTTGGCTCGGTCGGCGTACTGTCCCTGCGCATAGCGGCAGCGTTTCATGGCGGCCCGCTGTTCATAACAGGACTTGATTTCGCTTATCCAGCCGGCAGGACACATTGCGCAGGTAGCCCGATAGACCTGACCGAACGTCGTCTTGAAACGCGGCTGTACAAGAAGGGCGATCGCTGGGCGTCAACTTTCAGGGATGGGACATCATGCAACGATAAAGGGCTTGTATGCGATCCGGCGCTATCCATGTATGCGGACCTGGCTTCCCAAGAGCTGTCGCTCTTTTCCCAGGCACCTGGCGGGCTGGCATACGACCTACGGCAAGGCATCGGTGCGCGACTTCCCGCTCGGCCGACAGAATTCGGCGAAGCCAGGACGGTGCTCAGGCTGGCAAGCAGGGCTCGGGCCAAGGCGAGCCCGGAAGGAATCGAACCGGAGGCATGGGCCAGCGCCGCCAGACGATTCCTGGAACGCGAACTGGAGCTGGCAAGAAAATTACGGACAGCGCTACGAACCGTCACCGGCGTCCCCGCTCTGACTGGCTTGGTTGCCGATTGCGATTACATGTTCGCGCATTTCCCGGACCCGCAACGGGTCGCCGCGCTGGAATTGGATGGCCTGAAACGGTTGGCCGCAGAAGCGGAATACTGGGAAGGCAGGCTGAAGGATGCTCTGGCGGGCGCGTGAGTTTCTCGAATCGAGGCGAGTATCCCGGCCGCTTTGGCAGAGTGCTGATAACGTCGGTTGCCATGCCAGCACTCTTCCCAATTACGCCACATAGCGACACTATTGATCAACAGCTGGCTAGTTGCGCCGGTCGTCGTCTTCGTTTTCGCGTAGTACAGCCATGAAGGATTCCTGGCTGAGTTCTACGTCGCCCACCATCTTCATGCGCTTCTTGCCTTCCTTCTGTTTTTCCAGGAGCTTGCGCTTGCGGGTAATGTCGCCGCCGTAGCACTTGGCAAGCACATCCTTACGAACAGGGTTGACGGTCTCCCGGGCGATGATCGAGCCGCCTATTGCAGCTTGAATAGCGATCTTGAATTGCTGGCGGTCCATGGAATCCTTGAGTCGCTCACACACTTTACGGCCGCGTTCCTGGGCACTCGGCTTGTAGACAAGCTGTGCCAAGGCGTCAACCGGCTTGCCGTTGATGAGTATGTCGAGCTTGGCAAGCTCGGTAGGACGGTAGTCGATTATCTCATAATCAAAACTGGCATACCCGCGGCTGGTGCTCTTGAGCTTGTCGTAGAAATCGAAAAGCACTTCGGAGAGGGGCAACTCGAATACCAACTCGACTCGCTTCTCATCCAGGTGCAGGAACGAGGTCTGCATGCCACGCTTGTTGATGCACAGGGTGATCAGGTTCCCGATGTAGGTGGTCGGCGTGATGATCTGCGCCTTGATGTAGGGTTCATCAGCCGCTTCGATTTGCGAGGGATCCGGGTAATCCGCCGGGTTGTCGATGGTCACTACCGTCCCCCCGCGCGCCATGGTCAGCTTGTACCGAACGCTCGGTGCCGTCATGATAATCGATTGGCCGTATTCCCGTTCAAGCCGTTCCTGTACCACCTCAAGATGAAGCATCCCCAGGAAGCCGCAACGGAAACCGAACCCGAGGGCAGCCGAGTTGTCCTTTTCATAAATAAGGGATGCATCATTGAGCTTGAGCTTCTCCATGGCCACCTTCAGCTCATCGTATTCGGCGGTATCGATTGGATAAATAGAACTATAGACGACCGGCTTTACTTCGCGGAAACCTGGCAAGGGCGCGGAAGCCGGCCGATCGGCGCCAGTCACGGTATCGCCGACGCGCACGTCGGAAACAGTCTTGACGCCAGCGATCATGTAGCCAACCTGGCCAGCTGACAGGGAATCGGTCTTGACCAAGCCCATCTTGAACTGACCAGTTTCCTCGACCTCGTATTCGGAATCGTTGTACATGAAACGTATCTTCATGCCCGGTTTGATCAGGCCGTCGAACATGCGCATATGCACGACGACGCCGCGATAGGGATCGTAGTGGCTGTCGAACGTGAGCGCGCGAAGGGGGCCATCCATGCTACCCTTCGGTTGCGGAACGCGTGCGACGATTGCTTCCAGCAGCTCATCAATGCCCAGGCCCATTTTGCCCGATACGCACAGGGCGTCGTCGCCGTCCAATCCCAGATCATGGCTGATCTGCTGACGGGTCGATTCTATATCGGCGGCGGGCATGTCTATCTTGTTGATGACCGGTATGATCTCAAGGTCATGCTCGAGGGCCATGTACATGTTGGAAAGGGTCTGAGCCTCGACGCCCTGCGTGGCATCCACGAGAAGCACAGCGCCCTCGCATGAGCTGATGGCACGGGATACCTCATAGGAAAAATCCACATGACCGGGTGTATCCACCAGGTTGAGCGTGTAATCCTGTCCGTCCTTTGCCGTGTACGACAGCGTTACCGCCTGGCTCTTTATCGTTATGCCACGTTCACGTTCGATATCCATGTTATCGAGCATCTGGTTCTGTATCTTGCGTTCATCGACGATTCGGGCGCGTTCGATGAATCGGTCCGCCAGGGTGGATTTACCGTGATCAATGTGCGCAATGATACAGAAATTGCGGATTCGTGCTATGTCGTGCATAGGATCGACTGTATCGCATCCGGGCGTTATTGTTCAAGGATGCGCTGGCGCGGCGACGGTTTTCGGCTGGATTTGCCTAATCGCCCCAACATGGTTAGTATATACCCGAAGGAGATCTAGGGCATGATAGAAAACCTCGAATATACTGACGTACCTGGCTCCAAGACTGATCCGGCGATAACCGTATACGCCCTGTCCACCTGTGGATTCTGCAAGAGGGCCATGTCGTATCTTGAAAGCAATCGTTTTGCATACCGTTACGTGTATGTGGACAAGATTGCACTGGATACGAAGACCCAGGTCAAGAAGGAACTCAAGGAACTCTACAAGGCCGATATAGCGTTTCCGTTCGTTACGATGGGTCAGAAGGCTTATCTGGTTGGATTCATTGAAGCCGACTGGAAGCGGACGTTGGGACTGTGACATGACCGACAAATCAATTGAAGAAACCCGTCATTTCGCCACGATGGTCGCGGACAAGCAGGGCTGGACGCTCAATCCGGACAGCGACTTTACCGACTCGCTCATCGATGGACTCACGGTCAACTGGAACCGTTATGGCTATTACCTTTGTCCCTGTCGAGATACCGAAGGCTCGCGCGAGGCGGACTCGGACGTCCTGTGCCCCTGTAGATACTCCCGAGGCGACATCGAACAGTATGGTCATTGTTTCTGCGCCCTCTACCTCTCGAAAGCCTTCGCTGAATCCGGCGAGCAACCAGCGGGAATTCCTGATCTCAGGAACGTCTGAGGATTGTTGAACCGGTTATTTAAGCAGTACTCCGAATCATGATCCGTCCAGCCGCGTGAGAATTGCTTCGCTGCTTGCCCCGCTGCGGGCGGACGGGGTATCATACATTCACATGAACACCAGCTACCTTGATTGGGCGGCCACTGCGCCGCCTTATGAAGATATACTCAAGGAATCCACTGAACACGCCATCAGGGAATTCGGTAATCCCTCCAGCGCACATGCTGCGGGCAGGGCCGCGCGCACCATCCTGGACAACTCCCGGGCAAGACTCGCCGAAGCACTGGCTTGCCTGCCCGAACGAATCGTGTTCACCTCGGGCGGTTCCGAGGCCGACACTATCGTCCTCCTATCGGTTCTCAATTCCCGTGGACCACGATCCATCGTCATCTCGGCAATCGAGCATTCCGCCATCCATGAACAGGCAACGGCACTCGAATCCCTTGGCGTGGAAGTGATACGCGTCAAGCCTGAACGCACTGGACTCGTTTCGCCCGAGTCCGTGGCAGAGGCATTGAGGCCGGATACGGTTCTCGTGTCAATCATGGCCGTCAACAATGAGACCGGGGCCATACAGCCGCTCGCGGAAATCTCCACGGCCGTCCGCTCCGCCATGGCGAGGAAACCTCCGCTACTGCATACCGATGCCGTGCAGGCTCTGGGCAAGATAGCGTTCAATCCATCCGCGATAGGTTTCGACGCGGCCTCATTCAGCGCCCACAAACTGGGCGGCCCTCGTGGGGTCGGCGCGCTTTACCTTGCCCGGAGCATCGAGGT
>SPCK01000307.1 GCA_004525355.1 Spirochaetales bacterium | reverse complement strand
CGAACGCCATAGCGGTTCCACAGGCAGCGCACCAAGGCCCGGATGACATCATTCAGGCCCGGGCACAAGCCACCGCACGTGAGAATGCCCGCACGCACGTGGGCCGGCGTGTAATAGAGCTTCTCTCGTGGGCCGGCCTTCTCCAGGAGAATCGAGACGGCCGCGGCGCCGGATTTTGAAGAGTTGACTTGAATATGGTCTTCATCCGCGACGAAATTCGCCAAGGAATCGCCCGCCAATCGCGAGAACGCAAGCGGCGAAGGGACGGAACGCTGGCCGAGATCGGGGATTGAATATGGCTGCTCATGAATCATTCATTACCTCTCGGATTATCCAGATCGATATGCCGAAAAACAGAATATCCCTTGTCCGCGTCAATTATCAAAATGCCTCGGCTGCTCAAAGTATAATGGTCGACTGACGTATTCGCAATATTCGGGAGAAAAGAACGATATATAAAGCAAATTGAAAAAAAATATACAAAAATGTATGACAAAAATGTCGTAATACGCTATACTTTGCTCAATCACACGAAAGTTGCACGTTCCGCCTAAGAAAACACTGCCTATGGCATTGGCAGATGCTGGTACCGATACTATCGATAGGGAGTATTCCGCGCCGGATGGACGGAGGGCTCGAAGGGGGACCATGATGCGTGGATTGCGACGAACGGCAGTTTTTGTCACATTCGTATTATTGCCAGCCCTGCTGTTTGCCCAGGAAATACCTACGCCCGGAGAAACGGTTCCCGCGAGCCCGGCCGATGGGTTCGTCGCCGCGGAAGGACTGGAGAACTGGCGCCATGACTACGACGTCTCCGGTTTCAAGCCGGGTACCTACAATATTCTGGTTCGCGTCACGGATGCCGCCGGAAATATATCCTTCGGAGGTCCGTTCAATATCGTCGTCGACCCGGCTTCCGACCTGCCAATAACCCGCATCGCCAACCCGCTCCCCTATATGCGCGCCGGTGCTGACGTGAATGTGGTAGGCACCTGTGTGGACGATGACGCGGTCGATCATGTCGAGGTCAGGATCGATGACGGCGCGTGGAATCGCGTCAAGGGTGCCGACTATTGGTCATACTACCTGGCCACCGCCGAGCTTGCAGACGGGTTGCACACGCTCCAGGCGAGAGGTATCGACGTGAACGGGGTGACGGGTACTGAATCATCGGTCCCTTTCCACCTCGACCGCACCAAGCCTCTGCACGATATTGCCTCACCAGCTTTCGGCACGCTCGTGTCCGGGCGCCTGTCACTGACTGGCAACGCGTTTGACGCCAACGGCCTCAAGGCCGTCAGCTATTCCCCCGATGACGGCGTCACCTGGACGCCAATCAAGTTTTCCCTGGATAAATTGAAGAATACCGCTTCCTTTTCGATCGCCCTGGATACCAAGAATATGCCCGATGGTCCTTCGGTACTCTGGTTCAAGAGCGTCGACGGCGTGGGCTCGGAAGGGCTCACGGTTTTTCTGTACTTCGTGGACAATACCAAACCCGAGCTTGCCATATTGTCCCCGCTGCCCGAGGAAACGGTCAATGGAGATTTCCGCATCATTGGCCGCGTCTATGATACGGTAGGAATCGACGCGCTTGACTGGACATTTGGCAAGGAAAGCGGTCAAGTTGAACTCCTGCCGGGCAACCCGTATTTTTCCGTCCCGTTTACGGCTCCAGCCCAGGCGGGCAAGGCGATCGTACGCTTCAGCGCCAGGGATATAACCGGCAACGTCACCCTTACCGACGTTTCCTGTCAGGTCGATCCACGCGCCGACTTGCCCGTGGTCCATGTGGCCTATCCCGAGGCGGGCGCGGTTCTGGACGGCCCAATGGCGGCCGCTGGCGGCGCCCGGGACGATGACGGGGTGGCTCTGGTCCAGTGGCAAATCGACGGGGGCGAACCGGTGGATATCGCGACCGATGGCGTGTTCTCGTTCCAGGTACCCGACCTGGCTTCCGGCAAACATACGCTATCAGTCAGGGCCACGGATGTTACAGGGCTGCAGGGTCCCTGGACGGAAATATCGTTTTCCTTTGTCGGACCCGCGCCGCGACTGAGTCTCCTCAAGGTGATCGATCCTTCGGGCGAGGCAGCCTTCGCGCCCGGCCTTTCCGTTTCAACCATTGAAGGCAAGGCCGTCGTGATCGGTTCGGTCGAGGTTAAAAATCTTCTGACAGAACTTTCATATACCATCAATGGCGCAGCGCCGGTAAAACTCCCTCTCCCCAAGGGCACGGGCGCCGCCAACTTCACGGTACCCCTGCCTTCCACGCTGCCCTACGGCGTGCTGGTACTGCGCGTACGCGCTCTGGATTCAAGCGGCAAGGAAGGTGTGATCGAGGCGCCTCTGTACGCCGTCAACTATTCGCGCCCGCGCCTCGGGCCGTTGCTCGATTTCGCCGCCGCGGCGGAAGGCGATGAAATCTCTCTGGGACCGGACGCTCCCTTCATTGGCGCGTTCATCGCGCCGTACGCCGGCGAGGATCTGGCATCGGTGAGCCTGGAACCGGCTACGCCGTTGGCGGCAGCTGAATTCGAGGGTACCCTGGTACGGGTCGTATCCAGAGCGGAAGGCGCCACCGGTCCCACGAAAGTTGTGGCGACGACGGTGCGCGGGCATCGTTTTGAGGCAGGTCCCTTCATTTTCAAGACCGATGCCCTGCCGCCGGAATTGTCCGTAACGCAGCCAGCCTTCGGTTCCTGGTATGGCGCTTCCCTGGCGCTCAAGGCGGTTGCCAGCGATGGCGACGCACTGGCCTCCGTTGACTACGCCCTCAATGGCGGATCATGGGTACCCATGGCCGCTTCCGGCAAGGATTACGACTCGAATATCAACCTGGCAGGCCTTTCAGGTCCTGTGTATATCGGAGTCCGGGCGACCGACGTCGCGGGTAACGAGGCCTTCGTATCGACCGCGGTCATGGTCGACTCCTCTGCTCCCGCCCCACAACGGCTCCTCCCCAAGGCTGGCGACCCGTCAATCGGATCGCGGCTCTATGCCGTCCGTCCGGGAGAGGCCTCCTGGAGTACCGCGAGAATCGAGTTGGGCCGCAATGGTACCTTCGAGGACCTGACTTGGGCGCCTATACTGACCTTTATTGGCGACGCTTCGGCCGGCTCCCTTTCGTTGCGGGTAACGGACAGGGCAGGCAACGTGACCGTACTCGACCTGACAGAAGGCCTTGAGGCCGTGTCCGTGGGAACGGCGCCCCCGCCTTTGGCAGAGTTGAAAAAGATTGTCGGAGGCGCGCCTTCCGCCGGGCCAGCAGCTTCATGGACGGGTACGGATGCAACAGGCTCCGTGTCCTGGGCCGCGCCCTTTGCCGCGAGCTCTGATGATCCCCTTCTCGCGACCGATACCGGGGCTGTCAGGGTTTCCGGGGCGCTCTCGCTCAATGCCGTCTTTTCCGGCGTGTCGCCGGATCCCAAGAAACCGGAAGCAT
>SPCK01000166.1 GCA_004525355.1 Spirochaetales bacterium | reverse complement strand
GCCGCCACGGTCGCCCTGCAGTACCTGGCGTACCGCATGTCCGTCCTCAAGATGGAATACCTCGACGAGCTTGGCATAGCCGCGCACGGCGTGCACCCGGACGCTCCCAAGAACGTGAGCAAGTCGATAACGGTGGATTGAAGGGTTTCAAGGGGATTTGTCCGGGGAGAGGCACCTTTGAGAAAGGTTCCCCTCCCCGGGCCCTTCCCTTCCAAAGAACCGTTATCGACTGTTCGCTTTATCGATAACGAATGCTTCTATGACCTTCCGATACGCCGGGTCTTTCCATGCGTATTGCAGTATCGCCTCCAGGTAGCCTGCCGGCTCGCCGGTGTCCAGCCGCTGTCCGTCGACGCGTTTCCAGGCCACGTTGCCGGCCGCAATCATGCGGTTCAGCGCGTACAGGTGGTAATACTCGCCGCCTTCGTGAGATTCCCAACCCTCGGCCAAGGCCTGGAAGAATTCCGGCGTGTACAGATAGCGGCCGATGGATATCTCATGGCTTGGTTCAGTGCCGCGTGGGGGTTTCTCCACAAAGCCGCGTACGTGCAGGCCGTCCGGTCCCGGGTCTATCACGCCGTAGCGCGAAACGTCGCCAGGGTCCAAGCACGCGGCCAGTACCGAGCAACCCGTCGCCTCATACACGTCCATAAGCTGGCGCGCCAGGGGCCGTTCCCCAAAGTGCAGGTCATCCGGATACGCGACCACGCAGGGCTCGCCGCCCAGAAACGGGGCAGCCTGCAGGAGCGCGTGGCCGGTGCCGTGCATTTCCACCTGACGCACAAAACTGATGCGCGCGTCCGGAGGGGCTATCGCCTCCAGCTTGTCGGGCTTGCCCTCGCGGGTAAAGACAGCCTCCAACTCAGCCTCCCGGTCAAAGAAGTCTTCCAGCGCCTTCTTGCGCCGGCTTGTGACGATGACGATGTCGTGGATACCCGAGGCGATAAACTCGTCCACGATGAAGGAAATGGCCGGCTTGGTCAGCAGAGGCAGCATTTCCTTGGGCAGGGTCTTGGTTACGGGGAGGAATCGCGTGCCGTAACCGGCGGCGAGGATGATGCCTTTCATGGATGTCATAATAGCCGCATGCGACCCGAAAGCCAAGAGCAAACAATAGGGCGCCTATGAGAGACCATAGTTCGACAAAATTATCCACCAAAATTCGAGTTTTCTTCAAATTCTCCTACCCTTTCCTGAAAGACACGCTATAATACTATCTGTATAGTTTCATCCGAAAAATATAGATAACATAAAAGACACAAGATCCCGTTAGCTGCTCGAGCGGGGAAGGAGCACGTATGTGCATTTCTGCCAAGCGAGCGGGAGCGAACCTCGTTCTCGTCGTCCTCATTTGCTCGTTGGCGCCTGTCGTTGCCCAAGACGTGCGGGTTCGTCTTGCACCGGACCTGCTCATACCGCTTTCCGACACCGACACATTCGGGCTGGGCGGCGGAGGTTCCTGCGTCATGGACATGGACGTGCTGGGATTCCTGGCCCCGTACGTCGGCGCCGACATCCGCTTCGTCGCTCCCTCGGCTTCCGATCTCGACGGCTCCCTCATGCTCGCCTCCGGCGGCATTGGCCTCGGCTTCTTCTCGTTTCCCCTGCCTCGGCTCAAGATAGGCGCCTCGGGCGGCTCGGGTATCTATATCGGTTCGTACTCAAGCGGCACGGATACCACGATGACGGGCAATGTTTTCTGGCGGATCGGGGCTGAGTTCGGCTACCGGCTAAGTCCGAGCCTGACCGTTTCGGCAGCCGCATCCTACATCGATTTCCTGCGGCTGAGTGATTCCTTCTATAGGGGATTGGCCGTATCGATCGTCGCCGACATGGGATTTTCGTCAAAATCCGCCGAAGGCCGGGCCAGCCTCCAATCCTCTGACTCGATGCCTGTGTATCCCATCCTCGCGGTCGACTACGCCAAGGAAGCCTTCGGATCGGTCACCGTGAGAAACGCGGAGAGTGCCGAGATTCGCGACGTTGAAATTTGGTTCCATGCGGAAGGCTATACTTCCGGTCCGATCCTGTGTGCCAAGGTCCCGTACCTACCCAAAAACGCTGTGACCAGCGCGCCCCTGCTGGCAAGCTTCTCCGACCAAGTGATGACCGTGACCGAGAACGTCCACGTCCGCGGGGAGATCAGCATCTTCTATACCCTTCTCGGAGAAGCCCGAACGGCCAAGGCGGAAACGACCATCTCTATAATGAATCGCAACGCGCTCACCTGGACCGACCCCGGGATACTGGCCTCTTTTGTCAGCCCCAACGATCCGGCGGTACTCGATTCAAGCAAGTTCGTCGCAGGCATCGTCCGTGAGAAGTCCCTCCAGGAACTCGATTCCAATCTACAATACGCGCTCGGCCTGTTCGAGGGCCTCCGGATCTCCGGTATCGCGTGGGCCGCAGACCCGCAGACTCCTTACGCCAGGCTGCGGAATGCGCCCTCCGATGTCGACTACGTGCAGTACCCGTACCAGACCATTGCCTATCGAGGAGGGGACTCCGACGACCTGGCCGTGCTCTACGCCGCCGAACTGGAATCCATCGGTGTGCCGGCCGCTCTCATCCCGCTCGACGGCGAAGTGCTGGCCGCTTTCAGGATGAGCCGCGACGAGTCGACGACCAAGGGTTCATTCTCCAATGCAAGCGACTTTATCTTCCTGGACGGCGAGGCCTGGGTCCCGCTCCGGGTTTCTCTACTCAGGGAAGGCTTCCTGCGGGCTTGGAGCGCGGGAGCCGCGCTCGTCAAGTCAACGGCCGGTTCGCGTGAACGGTTCTTCAGGCTTTCCGACGCGTGGCAGCGATTCCCGCCGGCCGGCGTTCCCGGAATCTTGGCATCCACGAGAAAGCCGGCGGAGGACCAGGTACGCTCGGCGTTCGAGAACGCCGTATCGCTCGTCGTAGCCAAGGAAGTGCTACCGAGGGCAGAACGCATGCGCACCGCATTCGACGCCGGCGGCGGCACTGGCAGGCAGCATAGTTCACTGGGCGTGCTGTATGCCCGATATGGATTGTACGCAGAAGCCCTGGCCGAATTCCAGGAAGCCGCCAAGCTCGGCTACGACAAGGCCGCCGTCAATATCGGTAACGTCGCATTCCTGATGCAGGACTTCAAGACCGCTTCCGCCTGGTTCGAGAAGGCGACTGGCGATGCTCCCTCGGACGTGGCCGCGATCATAGGGCTGGCGCGTACGCTGTATGAGCTCGACCGCTACGATGAGGCGGACACACTCTTCCGGAAGGCCACGAACCTGATGCCCGAGCTGGCGGAACGCTACGGATACCTTTCAGCGCGCCTGTCCGGCTCCGCGGCCCGTGCCTCGGCCGTAATGGATAGGGGCGGGGGCATGCTATGGGACGATTGAGCCCGGGACATTCGTCCGGGCCACTTCGGCGGCATTCCCCCATTGATATCAAGAGAACCGGAATAATCGTGATCGCGATCGGAGCAGGGGCCGCCGGAAGTATCGGGGCGCAGAGCCTGCCGATACAGGACGCTACCCTGCCCGTCGGCACTCCGATTCGGGCTCCCACCGCGGCGCGCCTCGGCATCTCCGCATCCGCCGACGGATGGTTTCCGCGCGCTTTCGACGCCAATGCGGACGTCTCGTTCGCCGTTGGCGGAACGACGCAGCTATCGTTCGCGGCCCTGCCGTTCATGGAAGCGCTGGCACGGGCCGGCGTCTACTCGATGACCCTGGGTTCCAACGATACGGTACTCTACGTGGGCGGATCAGCGGGACTCAGTTTCGTTGCGAGACTCTTCGAACGCGTTTCAGTCGGCGTATCCGGATTCGCGGGGCTAGGCAAGGTTCCCAACTACAGCGAACAGAGTTTCGGTCTCTACGAACTGGGTGCGAGGCTGGAAACCAGCATTCGCCTGTCAGCAGCCTTGACGCTCGGCGTGTCGGCAGGCTACGAGAAGCTGGCCAATCCGTACACCGGCACCTTCCTCGATGCCGTTTCGGCCAGCCTGAGGCTCAAGCTGGCTCCGGCCGAGATGCGCCACGATCGCACCAACCTCGCGATCAAGAAGATTGACACGCAGGCGATATTCCCGGTTTTCCGATCCTGGTACGACGCCGAACCGCTCGGCACGGTAACGATACGCAACGACGAGGACGGGGCAATCGAGAATGTCCGCGTCTCGTTCTTCGCTCCCGAGTACATGGGAGGCCCGCGCCTCTGCCAGGTCGTGGAACGCATCGAGCAGGGCGCTACCGTGACCATTCCACTGTACGCGGTATTCGATGAACGCATCCTGCAACTGACGGAGAACGGCGCGACGAGCGCCTCGATCGATATAGAGTACTCGTTCCTGGGTTCAGGTCGCGCTACACGTGAAGGGCTCAAGCTTTCGGTCCACCACCGCAATGCCATGTCCTGGGAAGACGACAGGCGGGCGGCTGCCTTCGTTTCGCCGACCGATCCCGCCGCGCTGTGGTTCTCGCGCTACTCGTCGAGCATCGTACGGGACAGGATGAGAAGCGAATTGCCGCCAAACCTCCAGTACGCGCTGGGCATCTTCGAAGCGCTCAAGCTGTATGGTCTGAACTACGTCATCGACCCGAACAGCTCGTACATCGAGATGTCGGAGAACGCGGCCGTCGTCGACTACCTGCAATACCCGAGCCAGACACTGATGTATCGCGGCGGCGACTGCGACGACCTGTCAATCCTGTTCTGCTCGCTGCTGGAATCAGCGGGAATCGCCACTGCATTCATCACGATACCGGGACATATCTACATGGCGTTCGATCTCGGGCTGTCCGAGGTCGAGGCCAGGGACACCTTCTTCGACACCGGATTGCTGGTCTTTCGCGACGGACGCACGTGGGCGCCGGTCGAGGTCACCATGGTCAAGGACGGCTTCGTCAAGGCGTGGCGCGTCGGCGCCAAAGAGTGGATCGACAACGACCGGGTCGGCTCCGCCGCGTTCTACCCCATGAAGGAGAACTGGGCCCGATACAAGCCGAGCGGACTGCAGGATGCCGCCGCCCGATTCTCGCTGCCCGATGAGGCGAAGACGATGTCCGCCTTCGACGCCGGCGTGGACCGCTTCATGTCCCGCGAGATCGAACCCATCGTAGCCGCTTACGAACAGAAGCTGGACAAGGGCCGCACCCCCGAGGTCCTGAACGAATATGGCATGGCCCTCGCCAAGGTCGGGATACTCGATCCAGCCTGGGAGCGCTTCGCAGAAGCCGCCAAAGCCGGCTACGCGTGGGCGTGGAACAATCTGGCTAGCATCGCCTTCGTGCGCAAGGACTACAGACTCGCGTATTCGTATTACGAGTGGACGACCACCCTGCTGCCCGGCGACCCGGTAGCCGTGCTCGGCATGGCACGCTGCGCGTACGAGCTCGATCGATACTCGGAATCCGCCATCCTGTTCTCCGGCCTCAAGGATACTGCGCCGTCGCTTGCCTCCAGGTTCGGATACCTGGAGTCGGCGTACGGCG